>JBBSDT010000274.1:0-4812 GCA_038240405.1 Ignavibacteria bacterium | reverse complement strand
CAGAAGTTTGTACATCAGCAATCTATTTTAAAAATCAAAAGTTATGAAAACTCAATCAGAACAGAAACAAAAAATCTTAAGCAATGGCAATTTTATCAAAACAAACGGTAAGAGTAATGGCCATAAATCAAATGGAGCTCTAAAAAAATCTCAATGGAATTATTCAAAGTCTATTGAAGATCCTAAGCATATAAAATTAAAACCGGAGTATGATTTATTTATAGGAGGCAAATGGACGAAGTCAAAAAAATATTTTGAAACTATAAATCCGTCTAATGAAGAAGTTTTGGGAAAAGTAGCATATGCATCAGACGATGATGTGAATAAAGCGGTCTCTGCTGCAGAAAAGGCTTATGAAAAAATATGGAGCAAGGTTTCTCCAAGGGACAGATCCAAATATATTTTCAGAATTGCCAGAATAATTCAGGAGAAGGCACGAGAATTTTCTATAATTGAATCAATGGACGGAGGTAAGCCTATAAGAGAATCTAAAACCGTAGATATTCCGCTTGCACTGGCGCACTTTTTTTATTACGCAGGATGGGCAGATAAATTAGATTTTGCTTTTCCAAACCGGAAGGTTCAGTCAATAGGTGTTGCTGGTCAAATAATTCCGTGGAACTTCCCATTACTAATGGCGGCGTGGAAAATTGCTCCTGCGCTCGCATGTGGTAATACTGTAGTAATTAAATCTGCCGAGACTACCCCGTTAACGTTGTATAAACTTGCAGAGGTGTTTGAAGAGGCGGAACTGCCGGAAGGAGTTGTAAATATTATTTCCGGAGACGGCGCTACCGGTGCAGCTTTAGTAAAACATCCCGGGACAAAAAAAATTGCGTTTACAGGATCCACTGAAGTTGGAAAAATTATAATGAAAGAGCTTGCCGGAACAGATAAAAAAATTACTCTTGAACTCGGGGGAAAAGCAGCAAATATAATTTTTGAAGATGCACCTATTGATGCAGCTATAGAAGGAATTATTAACGGGATTTATTTTAATCAGGGACACGTCTGCTGTGCCGGTTCAAGATTGCTTGTTCAGGAAAGTATAAAGGATATGGTTATAAAAAAGCTCAAGCACCGAATGAATACATTGAGAGTAGGAGATCCTCTTGATAAAAACACCGATATAGGAGCGATCAATTCAAAAATGCAGCTGAATAGAATTACAGAATTGGTGAATGCAGGTATTAGTGAAGGTGCAACAATGTTTCAGTGTGAATGCACTCTGCCTGAGCGGGGATATTGGTTCAGACCAACCTTCTTTTCGGAAGTAGCACAATCTCACAGGATTGCAAATGAAGAAATATTTGGACCGGTTTTAGCGATACTTACATTCAGAACTCCCCAGGAGGCAATTGAAAAAGCAAATAATACCTTTTACGGATTATCCGCAGGAGTATGGACTGATAAAGGTTCTAAAATTTTCAAGACACTAAGCAAGCTTAGAGCCGGGGTTGTATGGTCAAATACTTTTAACCGGTTTAATCCTGCTTCTCCCTTCGGCGGCTATAAAGAAAGCGGCTTTGGTAGAGAAGGAGGCAGGCACGGACTTGAAGCATATGTGAAATGAACATTTAAAAATTACTGTGGCTAAGTTCAGGTTTAGATAAATTTGTCTAAACCTTTTTAGTTAATTTATTAAATCTGAATTTCTTTCTTAAAAATATATCATGTACACCAAAACAAATAAGAAAAATAATTATCTGTAAGAATTAGAAATGAACTCTAAAAAACCAATAATACAGGTAAAAAATTTAACAAAGAGCTATGACGAACTGGTTGCGGTAAAAGGAATTAGTTTTGAAGTCTATGAAGGTGAAATATTCGGCTTGCTCGGACCTAACGGCGCAGGAAAAACAACAACACTGGAAATAATGGAAACACTTCGTGAAAAAACTTCAGGCGAAGTTATTATAGACGGATTGTCAGTTGACAAGGACCAGGAGGATATAAAAAAAATCATCGGTGTTCAGCTTCAGTCTGCAGGCTATTATCCCAACCTTCACCTTGATGAATTGTTGGAGCTATTTGCAGGCTTATACAACGTTAAGGTCAACCCAAAGGAAATGCTCAAGCTTGTTGATCTCCAGGAAAAAATAAAATCAAAGTTTAAAGAACTTTCAGGAGGACAAAAGCAAAGATTCTCCATCTGTACAACTCTTATAAATGAACCTAAAATTATTTTTTTGGACGAGCCCACTACAGGTCTGGACCCTCAGGCACGAAGAAACTTGTGGGAACTTATTAAACAAATAAAAGCCAAAGGTACAACCTTAATGCTTACTACCCATTATATGGACGAAGCGGAAAACCTCTGTGACAGAGTAGGAATAATTGATAACGGAAAAATAATTTCGATTGATACTCCTGATAACATGATTGATGATTTAGTAAGAACCGGTTTTGAAAGACCGAAACGAATTAAACTTGCAACGCTCGAAGATGTTTTTCTAAATTTGACCGGAAAGGAACTCAGGGATGGGTAATAAGTACAGTCAGTTTCAGGCGATGAAAGCGATAACAAAAGCAAGCCTTCATTCAATTATAAGGAATCCTTCTGCTGTGGTTTTCAATTTGGTTTTTCCTTTAATATTCATAATAGTTTTTGGATTTATAAGCATGGGAGGATTTAAAATAGACGTCGCAATAGATAATAACATAGATACTACTAATGTAATTTATCAGAGCATATCTAAAAAAAGTTCTGTCAATTTAATAAAGAATAAGCCCGGGGATGAAATAAAATCAGAATTGGAAAAAGGAAGGTTGGATGCATTTATCAATATACAAAGAAATGAAAAAGGCGCTTTAATAATTGATCTAAAGACTACTAAAGGATCCCCGGAAAGGGGAAGTGTATTCAGATCCATGATAAATGAAATAATTGACAAGCAAAATCTCGCCATGGCAAACCTTCCCGTTCTGCCAACAGAGCTTAAAGAAGAAGTCATAGAAGGAAGGAAGTTCAAGACAATTGATTTCATACTTCCCGGGCAACTGGGCTTTTCATTATTGAGTGCAGGAGTATTCGGAACTGCTTTTATATTTATAAGCTTGAGGCAGACACTTGTCATAAAAAGGTTTTTCGCAACGCCGATTACAAAGGTTTATATAATACTAGGTGAGTCTTTGAGCAGGCTGATTTTTTCAATGTTCAGCTCTGTAATAATAATTTTAATCGGAAAATTCTTTTTTGGTTTTACGCTTATAAATGGACTTGTGACATTTCTAAACATGATGGTGCTTTCTATAATAGCATTAATTGTTTTCCTTGGTTTCGGGTTTGTTGTTTCAGGTATTGCAAAAAATGAGAATGCAGTACCGCCTATTGCTAATCTTATTACTTTACCGCAGTTTTTGCTTGCCGGAACATTCTTCCCTATTTCAAATTTTCCTCAATGGCTGCAGCCTGTAAGCAGAGCGCTCCCGCTTACGTATCTCAATGAAGCGCTTAGAAAAATTTCATTCGAAGGAGCCAGCCTGTTTGATGTCAGATATGATATTTTGATTCTGGTAATATGGGGAATTGTAATATATGGTCTTGCAGTAAAAGTTTTTAAGTGGGAATGAATTCGGTATATAAAATATATTGAATGCAAATAATTTATTTTAGGTAAAGAATTATCTAATCTATTTCTCTTCCTGGAGAATTGTTGACGGCTTATAGATTTTTTTTATCAGCTTAAATTTCTCTATTGCATTTTTCTGTATATGCTCGATTGCTTCATCAACGGAATCAGTCACAATAAATAATTTAAGATCTTCTTCGCTGATGGTTTTTTGCGCTACAAAATCATCCAATAGTTCCGTAAGATTTTTCCAGTATTCTTTTCCTATAATTACTACCGGAAAATTCGAAATTTTTTTGGTCTGAATCAGTGTCAGGGCTTCAAATAATTCATCCATTGTCCCTGCTCCTCCCGGCATAACTACGAATGCATAAGAATACTTCATTAATAAAGTTTTTCTTACAAAGAAAAATTTGAACGTTACCCATTTATCCATATATGGATTGGGCTCCTGCTCGAACGAAAGCATTATATTACACCCTACAGATTTTCCGCCTGCTTCCCGGGCTCCGCGGTTTGCCGCTTCCATAATTCCGGGACCGCCACCGGTCATAACGGTGAATCCAATCTCGCTCAAACGCCTTCCGATATCGCGGGCTATCTCGTAAAATTTGTGCTGATCCGGAATTCTTGCAGAGCCAAATACCGTAACACAGGGACCGACAAAATGAAACGCTCTGAAACCCTTGATAAATTCAAAGATGACCTGAATAGTAAATTTGAATTCTTCAAAACGGGGCCGCGGTCCTTCCAGGAAATATTTTTCTTTTTGTGAAGGCGGGACCTGCTTCTCTTCGGTAAACTCTCCGGGTTTTTTTTCAAGAACTATATCTTTTTCCATAAATTAATTTGTTATAAAATACTTATTTGTAAAATTAAGAATAAGTAAATACTTTTTACCATGAAAAAAGGAATAAATTTGTATTTCACAAACCGGTTTATTTGCAATTTGGTAAATCAGATTATTAGGGATAAATTTACCTGACAGCGCAATAAGAGAAAAAGTAAAATAGATTTTTGGATGTAAGAATCGTTCATTACAGTTTTAAAATAATTATTATTTTAATAGCCACAAAATTCGTCCTGGATGTAAAGTCCAATTTTTAATTGCCACGACCTTTAGGTCGTGGATAAAATATATTGGAGCTGCTTGGCTTTAGCCGAAATACTAATGAAGTATAAATAATATGCCTTGATTTGACCCGGAAATGAAATTTAGCATCTTTGTTTCAAAAACTAT
>JBBSDT010000273.1:0-4815 GCA_038240405.1 Ignavibacteria bacterium | reverse complement strand
TGAAAGAGATAGCAGGACATATCTCTAAAGGTGCAATGTCTTTTCTTAAAGCTCAATATAAAGTGCTTGCCTACTTTGTGGTTATCACATCTGTTTTTCTTTTATATATAGGGTATTCTAATGAAAGGTCTCATCCATTTATAGTTTTTTCTTTTATTACGGGAGCTTTCCTCACCTGTCTTGCAGGCTTTATTGGTATGAAAATCGCAACCAAAGCCAACGTACGTACAGCGCAGGCAGCGAAAACAAGTTTAGTCCAAGCGTTAAAGGTATCATTTAATGGGGGTTCTGTAATGGGAATGGGGGTTGCCGGTCTAGCGGTGCTGGGATTAGGTTCATTATTTATAATATTTTATAAATTAGAAAGTGATCAGGATATTCATTTAGGGCTTGTAAGTACAAACTTCCAGGATACAATGGTAGCTGAAATCTGCGACCCAAGCTGTCCGGGGATTATAAATACCAGCAGATATCCTGCTTTAAGAACTTTACGGGATTGGTTTGTAAATACTTATCATCCGACAACGAGTTTTCAAAGCCTTTTTTTGAGAGTGAGGCTAGTAGGTGTAGGATTTTTTGACACCGTTCATGGACAGAGAGGCATGGCTGCAAATGGAAGGGAAATTCATTCAATAATTTCAATAACTCCTGTAACAGAAGTCAGCTCGTCCGGTGACATTATTCCGGAAAAATTTTCCCTTCACCAAAATTATCCAAATCCATTTAATCCTGTTACAAAGATTCGCTATGACATTCCGGAAAGAGGCTACGTGTCTTTAAAAATATATGACGGAGCAGGCAAGGAAGTGTCGGATCTTGTTAATGAAATTCAGGTTGCAGGTAAATACGAAATTAACTTTGATGCAAATAAATATGCAAGCGGGATTTATTTCTGTAAACTTAGCTCGGGAAATTTCAATGATACTAAACTAATGGTTCTTATTAAGTAATTTTTCTTAGACTTTATGTTCCAAACTAACGAACGGAAAATATTCGCCTATATTTGCATAGATAAAAAATAAATAATTCCAAAGCTGACAATATTCCTGCGTCATCCATCGAATTCAGATACATCATTATTTAATACTTATTTCATTCCATGATTTCAATTGTGAGAACTATTCTGCTATCTTTAGTATTGACGATAGTTCTTTTTTCAAACTCTTTTGCCACTCAAAAAAAATTTTTATTTGATGCCAATAAAGCACAAACTGCCGGAAATGCAGACTGGGTCATTGATGAAGATAGTCATACTCCGGGCAGGTTTCCTACACCGGATCAAAGCGGAATTAATTCAGGAACTGCCGAAACTTATTGGACAGGGGCATTATCTTCATGGGGTGTTGCCTTAGTAAAGCTTGGTAATTATGTTGAGACATTGCCTAACACCGGACAAATTACATATAATAACATCTCTAATTCTCAGGATCTTTCTCATTATGATGTGTTCATAATGGATGAACCTAATATTCCATTCACTTCAACTGAAAAAACTGCTATAATTCAATTTGTTCAAAATGGCGGGGGCTTGATGCTGATTTCTGATCATTCCGGTGCTGACAGGAACAGTGACGGCTGGGATGCTATAAGAGTTTTGAATGATCTTATCAGAAATAATGGCGTTCAAAGTTATCCATTCGGTTTTATTTTTGATTCCTTAAATGTAAATGATATTACTAATAATGTTTTAAATCCCGCATTGGGTAATCCCATCATAAGCGGTTCACAAGGAAACGTCGTATCTTTTCAGATAAACAATGGAACCACCTTAACCATTAACAACGCTCAGAATCCGAATGCTAAAGGTTTGGTTTGGAAAACGGGAGTTTCACAGAATAATCTGAATTGCTATTGCGTCTCATCAACGTTTGGAACGGGAAGGGTAGTTGCAGTGGGGGATAGCTCCCCGCAAGATGACGGAACGGGATCTTCAGGACACACATTGTACCCCGGCTGGACAGAAAATGGAGCCAACTCTTCCAGATTTCATTTGAATGCATCATTATGGCTTGCAAAACTTTCTGATGTTCATGTAACTTCACAAATAAAAATTATTATACAGGGTTTTTACGATACGACTTCTTCAAAGTTGAATCAGCGGGATACTGTCCGGGCATATCTGAGAAGTAATTCCTCTCCCTTCGGTATTGTTGATTCTGCAAAATCAGTTATTGATTCGGTAACATTTACAGGTAATTTTGATTTCCTGAATGCGCCGTCCGGGACTTATTACATTGAGATAAAGCACCGTAATTCTATAGAAACATGGAGTAAATCGGGAGGAGAGATATATACTGTGGGAAGCGCCTTTGTTTATGATTTTACTCTTTCATTGACACAAGCGTTTGGTAACAATCTGATTTTCAAAGGTTCTCGTTATTGTATATACAGTGGAGATATTAACAAGGATGGGACTATTGATCTTTCTGATATTAGTTCAATTTACAATGATGCTAATATTTTTGAATCCGGCTATGTGGCTACAGATGTTAATGGTGATAGATTTGTCGATTTATCAGATCTGACTATAGCGTATAATAATGCCAATAACTTTATATCAAAAATAATCCCGTAATATTAAAAAATCGTACATTCCTTCCTTTCGATTTAAAGTAATTAGATATTAACTGTTCAATCAGAATCTTTTACCAAAACATTTCATTAATAATAACTTTTGAGAAGGCAAAATAAATAAATGTTTTAAAAGTCTAATATTTAATAAATTATTCTGATATTATTTAAGTAATTTCAATTATGATTTATCCTCAAACTATATCGGATCTGACACATAAAATCAGATCAGTGATCGAAAATGAATTTAGATTTGTTTACCTGATCGGTGAAATTTCTAACTACAAGAATCATAGTTCGGGACATTTATATTTTACACTTAAGGATGATAAAGCACAAATAAGTGCAAATATGTGGAGTTCGAGAGCGCAGGGACTATTCTTTACGCCAATGAATGGTATGAAGGTCATTATAAAGGGCAGGTTATCAGTTTACGAAGCACGTGGTACTTACCAGGTCGATATTTTCGAAATGCAGCCCGCGGGAGAAGGAGAGCTTCAGATAGCTTTTGAAAAATTGAAGCAGAAGCTTTTTGAGGAAGGGCTGTTTGCTGAAGAAAATAAAAAACCTCTTCCCGAATATCCCGGCAAGGTTGGAATCATTACTTCTGAAACAGGTGCAGCATTGCATGATTTCATAAATGTCACACAAAAAAGATATCCCGTTGTTAAAATATTTTTATTTCATGCAACAGTTCAGGGTGCCGGCTCTGTCGAAAGCATTTGTTCGGCTTTGAAACTTGCAAATAACCCGAAACTTGATCTGGACATAATTGTTATTGCAAGGGGCGGAGGTTCGATGGAAGACCTCTGGAGCTTTAATAATGAAAAACTGGCACGGGAAATATTTGTTTCCCATGTTCCTGTAGTTTCAGCTGTAGGGCATGAGATTGATTTTACAATCAGTGATTTCGTTTCTGATCTCAGAGCCCCGACGCCATCTGCAGCAGCAGAGATCATTTTTCCTGACCGGCTTGAAATTATTAAAATACTGAATAAGTATTCTTACGGCCTTAAAGAAATTGTCTATTCCAGATTAAAAAATTTAAATTTGCTGCTGAACCATATTGAAAATAATTATTATTTTAAAAAGCCGCTTGATATTATAAACCGGAATAAAGAAAAGTTGAACAATATTAGAATTGAAATGGATAAGCTGATTAAGAGCAAATTAACGAATTTGAAAATTCATCTCGATTCCAATGAAAAGCTTTTAAACAATATCAATCCTGAGAAAATTCTGAAAAGGGGATTTACACTTATTTTAAAGGATAAAGTGTTGGTTAAAAGAAGAAATGGCATCAAACTTCAAGACAACGTAGAAATAAAATTTTATGACGGGGAAGTAAATGCACTAATCGGAGATAAAATTATTAATACTTAAAAATGACTGAAATGAAAAAGAAGGTTGAAAATTCTGCCGGAGTATCAGAGAACTTTGAAAATTGTTTTAAAAAACTTGAAAAGATTCTAAGCAAGCTTGAAAATGATATTGATGAATATCCTCTTGAAGATATAATTAAAAACTATAAGGAAGGATTAGATTTAATTAAGTTATGCCGTGAAAAAATGAAGGATGCTGAGCTGAGAATCGAAAAAATAAGCACTGAAGAAGATATTTAAAACCCGTATATTTGTATTAAAGAATAACATTAATCCCTATACAATGAGCGAATATCAAATGAGCAATACAAAATTTCTCAAAGATATAAATTATCCGAATGACCTGAAGAAGCTGAATCTCATGGATCTGCGCGAGCTGGCAAACGAAGTTAGGGAATATCTTATAGATACTATTTCAAAAATCGGAGGACATCTCGGAGCTTCGCTCGGAGTTTGTGAATTAAGCCTTGCCCTGCATTATGTTTTCAATACTCCGGATGACAGAATTGTCTGGGACGTTGGGCATCAGGGATACATACACAAAATACTTACAGGCAGAAAAGAAGAGCTGAAGACTATAAGACAAAAAAATGGAATCAGTGGTTTCCTTAAAAGAAGTGAGAGCGAATATGATGTCTTCGGCGCCGGACATGCCACTACTTCTATTTCGGCTGCACTTGGAATTGCCACAGCAAGGGATTTTCTGAAAAAGGAAAATAAAGTAATTGCTGTAATAGGTGACGGCGCTATGACAGGCGGTATGGCTTATGAAGCTATGAATAATATAGGTTTACTGAAAAAGGATATGATTGTAGTTCTTAATGATAATAAAATGTCGATCGCTCCGAATGTCTGGACCTTA
>JBBSDT010000272.1:0-4821 GCA_038240405.1 Ignavibacteria bacterium | reverse complement strand
TTGCTCTTAATTTGTTAAAATGATGCTGTTTCATAATCTGACTCCCTTCTAAATATTATTAATTTAAAGACGTTAATTAATATTTAATTTAAAGAGTCAGATTTTATTTTTTAATTCAATTTTTTTGTCGTGTACAGAGAAATTGAAAGAACTCTTTAAAGCAATTTTATTTTTTCGACAATTTTTCTAGCCAGATAATCCGCCGGTCCGATTCCTTTTTGATCATCCTGCATATTTACAAGAACAATTATTGTCGCATCTTTTTCGGGAATGTATCCTATAAAACTATTGAAGCCGGGAATTCCGCCGTTATGGCCATATGCCCCATCGAAATCTCCGAGAGCAAATCCATACTTCAAAGGTTTGTCTTTCCATGCCCCCGAAGTTGGAATAAAAACTTCTCCCCATTTTTCACGATCCGCCTGTGATTTTGCGCTTATAAGCAGACCTGCTGCGAGGGGTTGTACATATTTTGAAAGGTCTTCAAGGGTTGAAATCATTGCGCCGGCGCTCCATCCCCAGCTGGGATTGAGATTAGTAATATTATCCGGTTTCATAGACAATGAATCCATATAGATGTATCCCTGCGAATGAGGCTCCGGAAATGTCTGATTAAGCTCGAAAGTAGTTTCACTCATACCAAGTTGATTTAATATACGGTTTTGTATCTCGGATTGAAGACTGTTTCCGGTAATCCTTTCTATAATCAGCCCAAGAAGAATGGTATTTGAATTTGAATAATGAAATCCTTTCCCCGGGGCAAAATAAGGCTTTCCTTTCATTGCAAGATCGACTAATTCCATCGGAGTAAAAGCTTTAAGAGGATCTTTCATAATTAAATTACCAAAAGAATCGGATTCGCTGTAATTATATATTCCGCTGGTCATGTTTCCAAGCTCATCAATAGTTATGTTTTTTCCATTAGGGAAATCAGGAAAGTATTTACTGAGTTTATCGTCAAGCTTAATTTTTCCTTCATCAACCAGCTGAAGCAATACCGTGCCGGTAAAGGTTTTTGTAATGCTTCCGATTCTCATTTTATCATTCACTGAAATGGGCTGTCTGGTTTTGAGATCCGACACTCCCAATGTAGTTTTCCAAGGTTGGTATCCATTGATCCAAATCCCAATGATAGCTCCGGGAACATTTAGCTCATTGAAAGTTTGTTCAATCATAGGACGCATCGAAGCATCCAAAGACTTCAGGCTGTCGCCTCCGACCGAAGCACTTAAAGTATGGCAGTAGGAATTATTATCGCTGACAAGGATTGCAAGAATGATTAAAACAATTTTGAATAAATTTTTCATTTATTGCTCCTGTTGAATATTAATTATTTCGAAGTTAATTAATTTATACAACATAATAAAAATAAACGTAATTTTATAGAAATTTAAGTATGATTATGGCAATCTCAAAGTTAGTGTAAAAATTATCTTTTGCAGGAGGCGTGCTTTCGATATTCAAAAAAATTTTCTTCTCTTTATTTTTTAAGTTGAGGGTTAGGAGGGGGAAGCCTTAAAAATTGTCCTTGGGAAGAATCCGTGCTATTCCGGATGACGAAGCAATCTCTCTTCTTGTTTTGCCAGGATTGACTTGTTGTTTTGCCAGGATTGACTTGTTTTGCCAGGATTGACGAAATTAGATTTTGGATAACCCGATTGCCCGGAATGACATATATTTAAGACTTCAAAAAGTTCTCGACCTAAAATGTCTTTATTTTTGGCGTGTTTTGCAATATCGTATCGATTTTTCAACATTTCGCCGTTGTGTTTCAGCAGTTCGCGATCGGAAAACAACTTTTAGATTTTAATTTTGAATTGTTCGCTTTTGATTTTAGGTATTCCGCACTTATGTTTTGTCTCTTCGCTTTCAATGTTTCAACTGTTCGCAACTTATTTCAGCAGTTCGATATTGTAGTTGTAGGATTGAAAGGGTTTGGATAATTTTGTGAAAGATTATATTTTGTTGGATTATTTACATTCTTATCATTCAATAACTCATTTCTTATGCTTTTTGTTGTTAGGAGCATATCTTCTATTCTGTTTTTTTCTAAATCTTCAGAAGATAAGTTTCTAAGTGAAAGCAGATTACTTTTAGCTTTGTCTTCTTTAAATTTATCAAGTTCAGATGATCTTTTTATATTGTCGATTGCAGTTTCGCCTATTTTACTTCACTTTTGAATTGTTTTTCAATTCTTTCTTTTCTTTCAATTGAAGCTTTTTCAAATGATTTTTTCATTTTACTCATTGCCGGATCAATGCTAACAAGATCATCAAATCTATTTATTTCCTTAAGTTCTTTAAAACAATTTTATTTTCAAGATAAACTTTGAGATTACCGTACAATATATTTCTTACACTTTGTAGCTTACCTGTATCAAGACAAAGATATGAACTGTATAGGCTATATAAAGCAGGCGGTATATTTTCATATTCACGATGATTGTCTATTAAGTATTTGAAAGTAGTGGGGCATCATTATACATCGAAGCGTCCAAATATTTCCGTCTATTCCTTAAAGTCTTGACTCACATTTAGGTTTCCCGCAATTTTTCACCTTATACATTGTAATTAATCTATACTATTACTAAATTATATCTGTAAAAAAACAGTACATCGTTTTTTGTCCTCTTAACGGAGGATTGTTCTACACAAAATAAAAAGTAGCAACAAGCTTTTAAGATTTTGCTGAGTAACGCAATATTCTTACTTCAAAGGTGCAAATCGAAATTAAGCTCGTAATTGAGACCCAAGTCGAATTATCAACCTTTCCTAGAGTGTAAGCCGCAGCAAATTAAAAAGATCTGAGAGAGCCAAAAATCTGCGAGAGTACATTTATTTTAAAACCAAACAAAAAGGATACACAACAATGGAAAAAGGAACTGTTAAATGGTTCAACTCCACTAAAGGTTATGGTTTCATTACCAGAACAGAGGGAGAAGATGTATTTGTTCATTTCAATGCAGTTAATGCAGAAGGTTACAAAAAACTCGAAGAGGGTGATGTTGTAGAATTCGAAGTTGAAAATGGAGCAAAAGGTCCTCAAGCATCGAACGTAACAAAAATTTCGTAAGACTTACTTAAAACGATATTTTTCCGGCACATGAATAATATTATTCATGTGCCTTTTTTTATATACTAAATTGAATGTGTTTCAAAGAATATAGCTTATTTATTCTCCCATAATTTTAACCAAAACTCTTTTTCTTCTCATACCGTCAAACTCGCCGTAAAATATCTGTTCCCATGGACCGAAATCTAATTTTGCTTTTGTTATTGCTACGACAACTTCCCTTCCCATAATTGTTCTTTTCAAATGAGCATCTGCATTATCTTCGAAGGAGTTGTGCCTGTATCTTGCATGAGGTTTTTCCGGCGCCAGCCCCTCAAGCCATATTTCAAAATCATGGTGCAACCCTGTTTCATCATCATTGATAAATATACTGGAAGTTATATGCATGGCATTGCAAAGTAGCAGGCCTTCTGCAATCCCGCTTTCCGCCAGGCATCTTTCAATTTCAGGAGTGATATTTATAAGCTCCCTTCTGCTATTTGTTTCAAACCAAAGCTCTTTTCTGAAGTGCTTCATCCCGGTTATTTAAATTCATTTTTAAACTTATACATAATTGGAATAAATTCAGCGAAGTTTTTAAGTTCCTCAGGAGAAAGTCTTTTTCTTTCCGTTATATCGGGTTTGTAAAAATCCTTCCATGGATCTATGGAAACATAAATATTCCCTTTGGCATCAAAAGTTATTGACTCCGGCGCTACTCCTAGTATTTTATTAATATCTCTGTGCAAGGGAATGGGTAAGTCCATTTCTTTAATCTCGCATTTTTGTACTGTAAAGTCTTCATTAAATTTTATATAAAACATGCTCAGCCTGTTCCTGTCAATACCATACAGATTATGATCATCAGCTGCATATAATCCGCATATCGTGCTTATCTTAAGATCATGAGTTCCAATAGAAGTCTTCAGTTCATTTGATTTTCTATCTACAATATACAATACAGTACTGTCGGAAAAATCATTGCCGGTTGTTTGAAGATTTTCCAATCCAATAAAGTAATAATTAGGGGTTAAAGAAAATCCTTCGAAGCCAATATTGTCAAAAGTATGGGCATATATGTCCTGAGGAAGTACCAGCCGCTTTATTGTAAGCAAAGAATCAAAGGTCAATATATCTTTATTAAAAGTAATTTCATAGATTCCTTCCTTCTTTTTATATATCTGAGGATCCTTAGAACTATATTCGTGTCCTTCAATAGAAAGATAAATTTTATTGTTGCTCTTATCATAAGCTACTTCCTCCATATCAACCTTCTTGAATTTATGAAAAAGAGTATCCACCAGAGCGGAATAGTAAATATCTGTAATTTCGAGGGTTGGAGGATTGGAACTTTCATCTGCATAAATACGTCTCATTTTTCCAATATCATCTGCTGCAACAAAAACTTTTTTCCCGTCTTTTTCACCAACATAGCACATTCCTGAAGTCTGGTCAGTATAATGCCCGGCAGTATCTTTCATCCATATAGGATAATTGCCTATAGATTGCATTCCCGGAGGATGAGCAAAATATAAATTGACGAATACTATTATAACTACTAAAGGCAGAAAGACCCTGAATACGCTTTTCATAATTTTAAAACTCTTAACTTAACTTAACTTAACTTAACTTAACTTAACTTAACTTAACTTAACTTAACTTAACTTAACTTAACTTAACTTAACTCAAGTTGACCGCCTGAAATCAGGCAGCTTTGTTTAATAAAGATTTTAATTCATTTTTAATTTTGTTCTTTGATTTTGTATCAAT
>JBBSDT010000271.1:0-4837 GCA_038240405.1 Ignavibacteria bacterium | reverse complement strand
GTGTCTTATCTTTCATTTCTATGTATCTCAGTATTTCACCTTTATCTGCTTTCCCATTTCTATTGAGGTCTACTGCATCTGTCCGGGGAGTAAATATACCATTGTTGTCAACATCAATGAAATTAAACTCATCACCATTGGCAAAGAAAAACATGGGATTGAAAATATCTATTCCCGAATCCACATCACCAATTAAAACTCCTTTGCCTGTCAGAAGGTGGCCATTTTTATCATAAAATTTTTCTTTCAGTTGAGTTGTGATTTGGATATCTTTGGATTGTGAAAACAAAAAATTCGGGAAGAGGAAAAAACCGAGCAAGAAGAGTTTTATTATTTTGTAATACATAATATTATTTTTCAATTTGAAGGCTTAGAAGTGGATTTGTTGTTTGTGACCAAAAGTGCTCCAGGGTAATTCTTATTTTTCATTTGCAGCAGCAAATTTCTTGGAACACCAAAACCGTCTGCAGGAAATCATTATAATAATAATTTATTTTAATGCCACAACCTTTAGATCGTGGACAAAGAGCTGTTTTTGTTCGGCTTTAACCGAAATGAATTCCAATATTTCGATCTACATTAATAAAGCAGATTTCCTTCCAAAACGGTTATTGCTTTACCTTTAATTAAAACCCTGTCATTTTCCAACGTGACTGTAAGATAACCGCCTCTTTCTGAAGCCTGAAATGCCTTCATTGTTTTTTTGTTAAGCTTCAAGTTCCAAAAAGGTGTCAGAACACAGTGTGCAGATCCTGTAACTGGATCTTCCTTTACACCCTTTGAGGGGGCAAAGAACCTTGATACAAAATCATAGCTTCCATTGTCTGATTTGCTTGTTACGATTGTTCCGTACTTCGGAAGTTTTTCCAGCAACTCAAAATCAGGTTTTAGATTTTTCACTTCAGCTTCTGAACTTAGTTCAACCAGATAATGATGTTCGGTAGTACTGATGGACAACGGACTAATCCTTATTGCCTTTTCAACGTCTTCAATTTTATTTGAAATTCCCGGGACATTGACAGGAAAATTTAATTCTATTTCTTTTCCAATTTTCTTTGCGGTAAGTTTTCCTTTATACACTGTATAAAAAACCGCTTCCTGATTTTCATCTATTATCTTTTCCTGCCATAAAATGTGAGCGCTTGCAAGAGTGGCATGCCCGCAAAGCTCGACTTCGGATTTAGGAGTAAACCATCTCAGGCTGAATCCATCATCAATTTTTTTTACAAATGCAGTTTCGGATAAATTCATTTCAGATGCAATATTTTGAAGCATTCCGTCATCTAAATTTTTGTCGAGAAGGCAGACCGCGGTAGGGTTTCCGGAAAACATTTTATCCGCAAATGCATCAACGGTGAATATTTTTAACATTTTTCAGATTTTTAATATTATTAAATTACTATATATTTAACCGTTAATGTTTTTATGTTATCCAAATTCAATTCTTGTTCGGGGGATTCCTCCGTCGACCGAAAAAAGCACGCTCTCTTTGTTAAGACATTTTTGAAAAACAAAATTACAAAAAACTATTGGAAGTAAAACTTCTAAATTATTGCTCTCCGGGAAAAAGCCAAAATCCTAATCATAAATTTACCGTTGAAATTAATCAGATTCTTTAGCATATTCGCAAAAAAGCAATCTATCCTTTTAACTAATATTGTAATATGACAAAAGTAAACATTACCTGCAGACATTTTAAGGCACATGAAACTCTTCATGAATATATTAAGAGTGAAATTGAAGGTTTAGAGAAATACCATATTGATATTTTACATGCGGATGTGATACTTTCTTTTGAAAAATCCGTAAATAGCATTAAGAATTGTGAAATTATTCTTAAGATAAGAGATAAAACTCTGACTGCTAAGGAAGATTCTGATGATTTTGTAAAATCAATTGATAAGGCAATTGAAAAGATCAAGTCCCAATTGTTAAAATATAAAGACAAACATAAAGCAGAGAAACATGATTTAAAAAAAGAAGTGATAAAAACAGTTTAATTGTTAAGCAAGTTTAAAAACATAAAAGAGTTAAAGAAGGATTTTATTTCTGTTGAGTTTTTTTTTATTGAATGCAGAGAGAGATTTAAGCTAAAAAAAGTAACTCAAAGAGAAATAGATCCTGAAAAAATAATATCCGAGAAAGACATTCACCGGCCCGGTCTTGCTTTGGCAGGGTATGTGGATTTATTTACTTTTAATAGGGTCCAGGTTTTTGGCAATACGGAGATTCGCTACCTGTCTCAATTCAGTTCAGCTGAAAGGCAGATGACACTGGAAAGATTTTTTTCCTTTAATGTACCCTGTGTAATAGTGACCAACGATAATAAGGTTCCGGATGAATTATTAAGTTTAGCTGAAACACATAATGTATCAATTTTTCAAACTCCTTATCCTACCACAAGGTTTTCATATTTCATAAGTGATTTTTTAGATGACCAGTTTTCGACGCAGGTAATTATACATGGTTCATTTGTAGATGTTTACGGAATAGGATTGCTTTTTTCGGGAAAATCGGGAATAGGAAAGAGCGAGATTGCCCTTGACCTGATAGAAAGAGGGCACAGGCTAGTAGCTGATGATGTAGTGGTTGTCACAAAAAAAGGAGAAGGTGTTTTGATGGGTGCAGGAACTGCAATATCCAAACATATAATGGAGATACGGGGACTGGGAATCATTGATGTGCGGACAATTTTTGGCATTCGTTCCATCCGTTATCAGAAGAGGGTTGAAGTAATAGTTGAACTTGAAGATTGGGACCACAATAAAGCATACGACAGAACGGGGCTGGATAATTCCACAATAAATATATTAGGAGTAGATACTGAATTAATAAAATTGCCGATATTTCCAGGAAAGAACATTACTGTTATAGCGGAAGTAATTGCCCTGAACTATTTATGCAAACATTATGGTTTTAATGCTGCGGAGGAATTCAAGAAAAGATTAGAGGATAAAATAAATGCAAAATCCAGACGAAACATATCTGCAAGGTCAACCGATGACAGACTGGAAAAATCCACTGAATATTTCGAACACGATTTTGAGTAATTTTTTACCCATAACAAATAAGCCCTCGATACAGTATAATTAAGAAAAGATTTTCTAATTTAAACTCACATTCAATATGAAAAGAATAAATTTTTTTGTATTAGTACTTATTCTTGCTGGTAGTTTTTTAATCGGTTCCTGCGGGAGGAAAAAGGAAACTACGACAAGCAATGAAAATAACAAATTTCAGATAACAGATTTATCCAAACCTGATACAAAAGATGCAACAACCGGAGATTGGATTGTCAGACAGGAAATGTCTGACGCTGAAAAATTAAATCCTACTGTTACCAATGATGCATCCGCCCAGGGAATTTACATTTATATTTTTGAGGCTTTGTTAGATGTTAACAGGGAAACTTATGAGATTAAGCCTATAATTGCAAAGTCTGCTCCTGTTATAAGCGATGATCATTTGACCTATACTTATGATCTGAAAGAAAATGTAACCTTCTCTGATGGTCATCCATTAACGGGTGAAGACATTATATTTACAGTAAAAACAATCAAAAATCCTTTTACAGACGCCCAGGCTTCCAGAAATTATTTCAATGATGTGAAAAGTGTTGAACTTGTAGATGGAAACAAATACAAAGTAAAATTTACCATGTCCAAGCCTTATTTTAAAGCTGTATATACAATTGGAAATACTCCTATAACTCCGAAGCATATTCTCGACAAAGATGGAGCAAACGACAAATTTACATGGGATGAGCTGGAATCGGCACAAAAAAGCATGGATGCAAAGAAGTATCCCGACATGCAAAAATATGCAGACTTTTTGAATTCTCAGGAGGTTTCACGCGATCCCAAATATGTTGTTGGAAGCGGTCCTTATATGCTTGATAAATGGATAACCGGTCAATCAGTTACTTTAAAAAGAAATGACAATTATTGGGATAAAAAAGAAATTCCAAATTATCCTCAAAAATTAGTATTTAAAACAATTCAGGATCAAAATGCCGCTGTTGTAGCTGCCAAGAATAAAGAAATCGATGAAATGTTTGTAATCCAGCCAACTGATTTTGTTGAAAATGTAAAAAGTCCGGAACAATTTGGTTTAAAGAAAGCACTTGTAATAGAGCCTACTTATGTTTTCATAGCCTGGAATAATAAGAATCCGATTTTTGCCGATAAAAAAGTCAGATGGGCGCTTAGTTATGGAATTGACAGACAGAATATTATAGATAAGATTATTTATGGAATGGGAACACCGGTTAACTCTCCCGTCTTTATGAAAAGCAAATACTACAATACAGATCTTCCGGATATTAAGTATGATCCTGATAAGGCAAAGCAGATGTTAGCGGAAGCAGGATGGAAAGATACGGATGGAGACGGTATTCTTGATAAGGTAATTGACGGAAAGAAGACTGATTTTAAGTTCACTTTCATAAACAATAATAATCCGAAGCGAAAAAAAGTAATGCTGATTATTATTGAACAATTAAAGCAATTAGGAATTCAGGCAGACTTGCAGGAATATGAATGGTCAGTATTTTTAGATAAGACCAAGAAGCATCAATTTGATGCATGTTATTCTGCCTGGCAGCTTTCTGTAACTCCGGAAGATCCATTTCAAATCTGGCATTCTTCACAATCGGAAGGCGAGGGCAGTAATTTTATTAGCTATAATAATCCGGAAAGCGACAGGATTCTTGAGCAAAACAGAGTTGAGTTTGATGAAGCCAAACGTGTAGAGCTTCTAAAGAAATGGCAAAAGATTATTTACGATGACCAGCCAACAACATTCTTATGGACAGAGCCTTCAAGGTATCTTTACAGCG
>JBBSDT010000270.1:0-4837 GCA_038240405.1 Ignavibacteria bacterium | reverse complement strand
TGTTATCCGCAGTTATAAATGGATAAGGACGGGTTCTCATATTTGATACGGAATTTCTTCCACCAACGTTCGTACCAACATAATTGGAAAAATTTTGTGATGACATATTTGAAAATGTCTGACCTCCGTCTGTGGACCTGAAAAATGTATAAGTTGACGCAAAAGAATTTCCGGAATTAGTTACCACAAATACACTTCCTCCCTGAATAGCGCCATTAGGGCCTACACACACCATCATTCCCGGAAGGTTCTGCGGTGTAAGAGTAGTAGTTTGTACAAATGTTGCACCGTGGTCTGTACTTCTTTTGAAATTTCCCGGCGTAATAGTTATATAAATATTATTGGCATAAGGTCCCCCTGTCTGATCCGCCGCTATCCAGTTTTTATCATTACCGGTATTTCCAGGGACAACTGTTGACCAGCTTTGTCCGTTATCGGTGGAAGTTGCCACCTTTGTTCCCGCAACACTTCCGAACAAATTATCTACAAATGTGTTGCCAAGGCTATCATGCGCAGTGCATGGATCACCGTTCATTGATGCACCCCATGTTGGAGGCACTGAATACCAGTTGAGACCCCCATTTTTTGTTCCATATGTTCTTACTCCCAGAGCAGCAGATAAATTATTCCAGGCAGCAAGATATTCCAGCGGATTATTCGGATTCATTGATATATGAACTTCGGCAAAATCAATTCCAAGATCAAAATTATCATAATCATCAATTGTAATAACCTGGGGAGGGTAAGTAAAATAAGAATGATAATCAGTTAAATTGTCCGGAACTCTGTCATACCGTGGATCATCCCATTGTGCTGAAATGTTACGGGGATAATTTGCGTAAAATACTAAGCAGAGAATACAAATAAATAAGCAGGTGAAAAATTTCTTCATTAGAATTTCCCTTTCATTATGTTTAGTTTAAACTTTTTAACGAAAAATAGAAAAATAAAACTTAATTTAAAACTTAATTTCAATATTCAGCAGCTCTCTTCTTAAGATTTCCAATGCCCTTTCCGAAGTCCTGTTAATATTTATTTCCCTGTTATTTCCGAACAGGAATTCTTTTGCATAAGATTTCACTTTCTGCGAAAATCCTATCCATACCAACCCTACCGGCTTCTCTGCTGTGCCGCCACCCGGGCCTGCAACACCTGTGGTGGAAAGTGAATAATCTGTACCCATTAATTTCCTGATGCCTTCAGCCATCTCTACGGCAGTCTGCATGCTCACTGCCCCGAATTTATTTATTGTTTCCCTGTTGACGCCAAGCAATTCAAATTTTTCCTTATCAGAATAAACGCATGCCCCGCCAACATAATAATTTGATGATCCGGGAATGCCGACTATCCTTGAAGAGATTTTTCCACCTGTACAAGATTCGGCTACAGACAGCGTTTGTTTTCTTTCGGTTAATATTTGCCCGATTATTTTTTCAAGTGTATCGTTCTCCTCCCCATAAATATAATCCCCTGCCCTTGTCCTTATCTTTTTTTCTATACCGCTAAGTATATCCGATGCATCTGATTCATTTTTTCCAATTACATTTATCCTAAGACGCACTCCTGCAGTTGACGGTAGAAAAGCTAATTTATTTTCTCCGATTATTTCTTTTATATTGCCAAGTCTTTCACTCAATGTAGATTCTCCAAGCCCTGTCGTGAGTAATGTTTTTTGCAGATAAACAGAATTTTTTTTAGAAAATCTCTTTTTAAGTTCAGGAAGTATTTCGTTTTCTATCATTGCATTCATTTCATGAGGCACTCCCGGTAAGGCAATGAATATCTTACTTTCCTTTTCTATCCATATTCCCGGAGCAGTTCCGTTTGCATTCCAGATAACTTTAGACATACCCGGGACTAATGCCTGGTCCTCGTTTACAGCCGGCATTATCAGGTTTCTGGATTTAAAAATATTTTTAACATGATTCAAAACTTTCTCATCGGAAATCAACTTATCATTGAAATATTTTACCAGGACCTGTTTAGTAATATCATCATGCGTTGGTCCAAGTCCGCCCGTTATAATCGTTACATCGTAATTTTCAAAAGATTCCTGAAGCTCGGATAAGAATATCTTTTCCTCATCGCCTATCACAATGGATTTTTCAACCGGAATGCCGATTGAGAAAAGCCTTTCACCAATAAAAGCCGCATTGGTATTAATTACTTGCCCTATAAGAATTTCGTCACCGATAGAGATTAACTTGGATTTCAATTATTTGATTTTTAGAAAGGATTAAACTTTATTAAAGAAATCAGTACCGCTGTTATTCCTGCATAAATTCCTGCGATAATATCATCCATCATTATTCCGAATCCTGAATCAAGCTCATCGAAATATTTTGCCGGCTGAAGCTTTGTAATATCAAAAAATCTGAAAGCAAAAAAACCTGCAAGTAAATAATACAGACTTAAAGGCTTCCCGCTAATCAGAATAAATATCAGAACTGTAAGCCACATGCCGGCTGCTTCATCTATAACTACGACTGACGGGTCGCTTCCGTACTTCTTCATCATTGTCTTTGAGGTAAATACCCCGGTGATAAAAGAAACAACAATCAGAATAAATAGTAAAAAGGGGTTTTCAAAAATTTTAAAATAAAAAATGAATAAGGAGGCAAAGCTTGCAACAGTACCGCTTGCCTTAGGGGAATATCCTGTAAAAAAGAAGCTTGATATAACATTACTTAAGAAATCTATTCTGACGGAAGAATCTACGACTTTTTTTTCTTTAATTATTCTCAACGGGGTTGACTAAAGTATTTCTTTCGAAAAAGTAAGTAATTCCCGTATAAAATGTTATTAGTGTAATTACCAGAATAATAAAGTAATTTAAACGGGAATACAGAAATTCGTTTATTAATCCTTTCAGATTTGCATCGATATTAAAACTAATCAGACAAACCAGAATGACAACAAGGAAAATATAAGTCATTTGTATGAATGTCTTCGTCTTGGCAATAAATGAAGTTTTCATTGTTTTGCCTTTGAATTCCTGGTATGAGCGGAAAAGCGTAACTATGATATCCCTCAATACTATTATTATCAGCATCCATAAGGGCATGATACCGAGAAAATAAAATCCGGCAAATGCAACTGAAGTAAGTATTTTATCTGCGAGAGGATCAAGAAATATTCCGACTCTGCTGACCAGACCAAACTTTCTTGCATGCCATCCGTCATACCAATCCGTCAGCACAGCCACAAAAAAAACCAATAATGAAATTTGTTTATAAAGGGTATTTTCGGAAAGGAATAAAAATAAAAATATAGGTGCTAATAATATTCTTAATGCTGATAATTGATTAGGGAGAGACATTGTCAGGTTTTTCATTAATATCGTCCGGTTTGTATTTACAACATTCCTGTTTTTGAAGCCTTCCCCTGGAATTAATTATTTAATTATTTATCCAGGCTCAGACCTTCTCTATAATAGATGCAATTCCCTGCCCGACACCGATACACATTGTTGCCAGTCCGAATTTCTTATTTTGTTTTTCCATTTCATTAAGCAGAGTAATTAATATCCTTGATCCGCTGCTTCCGAGAGGATGCCCCAGAGCTATAGCGCCTCCGTTCAGATTTATTTTACCTGTATCAAGCTTAAGCTCGTCAATACATGCAAGGCTTTGTGCGGCGAAGGCTTCATTCAATTCAATCAAATCAACATCATCAATTTTCATTCCTGCTCTTAGCAAAGCTTTTCTTGTTGCAGGAACCGGTCCTATTCCCATAAATGAGGGCTCGACACCTTCCACTGCTGAAGATATATATTTCGCCCTGGGCTTTAGATTATACTTCTTCACAAAGTCTTCGGAAGCAATCATAAGTAAGCTTGCCCCATCGTTTATGCCGCTTGAGTTTCCTGCGGTAACGGTACCTCCTTCCCGGAAAGCAGGTTTAAGTTTTGAAAGCTTCTCCGGTGTAGTATCAAATCTGGGAAATTCATCGGTATCAAAAATTAATTTTTCTTTTTTTGACAGCAGTTCAATTGGAAATATTTCATTCCGGAATTTGCCTGCTTCGATTGCTGACTTTGCTTTCATCTGGGATTGATATGCAAACTCATCCTGCCTTTCTCTTGAAACTTTATACTTCTCAGCCACATTCTCAGCAGTTTCTCCCATTGAATAGGGATGAAACATTTTTGCAAGCTTAGGATTTGTAAATCTCCACCCTAAGGTAGTATCGAACATCTCCGTTTTTCTGCCAAAAGATTCCGGATTCTTCGCTAGCACAAAAGGAGCTCTTGTCATAGATTCCACCCCGCCTACGAGATAACAATCCCCTTCATTGTTATTTATTCCACGTACTCCGTCAATGAACGCCTGCATTCCGGATCCGCATAACCTATTCACCGTTGCTCCGCCCACGCTTACGGGCAAACCGGATAATAACACGCTCATCCGGGCAACATTCCTGTTCTCTTCACCGGCGCCGTTAGCATTACCAAGAATAACATCTTCAATTTCTGCCCGGGGGATATTATTTTTTTCGAAATTTCTGTTAACTATCTCTGCTATTAAAGTTGCAGCCATATCATCCGGTCTTACGTGTTTCAATGCCCCGGCATGTTTGCCTATTGCAGTTCTTAATCCGTCTATTATAAAAACTTCTTTCATTCAGATATCTGTATTATATTTAATAAAATCAAATTAACCAATTCATACTTCTTTTAAAACGAACTTTAAATTACATTCGAAAAACAATTATAAATTATAAATGTTAAATTGCCAAAATTGGCCTCTAGTCAAATTGCATCATTTACAATTTTGTCACCAACAACATACAGCCGTTATTAATAACTCCTTACAAATATGTTTGAATATTGATAATT
>JBBSDT010000269.1:0-4865 GCA_038240405.1 Ignavibacteria bacterium | reverse complement strand
TCACCTTTGCCAAGACCCAAACAGGATGTAATTTTGCAAAAGCATCTCAGTGGAGATATGTACATTTATTTCAATCAACAGAAATTAAAATACGAAATTCTAACAGGTAAAAAAGCAAAGCAGCCGTATAAGCTTCGAAAATTATCAAATGATCATCCGTGGAGGAGAATGAACAATCAAATGCCAGGAAGCAAAAAAAGATATTTAAGTGCTTCAACGTAACTTCAGTCGGGCTACGCCCTCCTTTCGTTACGTTGAAGTTTTACATTAATTTAAAAATAAAAAGTATGACATTTCTAATGAGTTCAAAGGCATGACATTTCTATTGAGTTATCACATTCCTCTTACCCGAAATAAAATCAATATTGTATCAGAACAATCTTTTATATATCTTTGGAATTTAATACACTTTAATAATAATTAAATGAAAATTATTCTTCTCACTCTTATAATAGGATTTTACTCTTTATCGAATTCTTTTGCGACGCCAAAGAAATTTCTGTTTGATGCTAATAAGGCACAGACTGCCGGAAATGCGGATTGGGTGATTGATGAAGACAATCATACTGCCGGACGTTTCCCGACTCCCGATCAATCAGGTATAATCCAAACTACTCCCGAATCATATTGGACCGGAGCTTTATCTGCCTGGGCAGTGGCTCTTGTAAAGCTTGGCAATTATGTGGAAACATTACCAAACAGTGGGCAGATCACTTACAATAATACAACGAATCCTCAGGACCTGACCAATTACGATGTATTTATTATAGATGAGCCCAACACGGCATTTAATTCTACTGAGAAATCGGCAATTATTCAATTCGTTCAAAACGGAGGGGGCTTGATGCTTATCTCGGACCACGCGGGAGCAGACAGGAATAATGACGGTTGGGATGCTATCAGGGTATTGAATGACCTCATTAGAAATAATGGGATACAAAGCTATCCGTTTGGTTTCATATTTGATTCCCTGACAGTGAGCGATGTGACAAATAACGTCTTAAGTCCTGCACAGTCTGATCCTGTTATCAGCGGTTCACAGGGGAATGTGATTTCCTTTCAGATTAGCAGCGGAACAACTTTAACAATTAATAGTTCACAAAATCCAAACGCAAAAGGGCTGATCTGGAAAACAGGATCCCCGCAAAATAATTCTAATTGTTTTTGTGTTTCCTCAGTATTCGGAACGGGAAGAATCGTTGCTGAGGGTGACAGTTCGCCAGCTGATGACAGCACTGGCTCCTCTGGGCATACATTATATCCGGGCTGGACTGAAAACGGCGGTAACTCTTCGAGATTTCATTTGAATGCGTCTTTGTGGCTTGCGAAGTTGTCGGGTGTATCCGGAGTTGTTTCGAACAATGACCCTGTAAGTTTTTATTTAGAACAGAATTATCCCAATCCCTTTAATCCCCGCACCCTTATTAGATATTCATTGAGCTTAAGAAGTAATGTAACTTTAAAAGTTTATGATATAATGGGAAAAGAAGTTTCGACTTTGGTTAAGGAAAGACAAAATCCCGGTAGTTACTCGGTAGATTTTGATGCGGCGAACTTCTCCAACGGAGTATATTATTATAAATTATCTGCAGATGGTTTTACAGCAACAAAGAAAATGTTTTTGATTAAATAATTATCTCAGGTTGTAAATCAAAAGGTTCAGATTGAAGACGTCGGGAGAAAAATTTCCACTATTAAGGTTAATAAAAAATATTTAAATAAATTAACAAACTATGAGACACGATTTAATAATATCCGAATCAATAAACATAAATACCAGGATTCCAAAAGTCTGGAATGCATTAACTGATCCGGAAATAATCAAGGAATATCTCTTCGGAACTGAAACGGTAACTGACTGGAAGGAAGGAAGCGAAATAATATTTCAGGGAGAATATGAGGGAAATAAATACCGAGACAAAGGAGTTATTAAGGAAAATGTTTTGAATAAGAAAATAAGCTACACATACTGGAGCGGCTTTTCAGGATTAGAAGATAAATCCGAAAACTATTCTTTAATAACTTATGAATTAGAAGATATTGGTAAAGACAAAACAAAGTTTACTTGGACCCAAAAAGGATATGCGAATGAAGAGGCTAATAATCACTCATCGACCGGCATGAAAGGTTTCCTTGAAAAAATAAAAGAAGTTGTGGAAAAATGATATGGGTCTCTCATTATTTTTCTTCTTACCGTAGTAACTATCATCTTAGTGATCATCTCAACTGCCTAACAAGATTTCAGGATATCCTCTGAATAACCCTACCACCATGTTATCCCCGTTCTTTGGGTCACACCCCTAAGCCTGAACGCGGATTTTCAGAAAGATTAAGTTTTTAGAACTATCCCTAATGTCATCCCCGCAATCTTTAGGCGGGGATCCAATCAGCCTGAATCCGATTTCGAAAGATTAACTTTTGAATATGATAGAATCCTACAGTTAGTACCTTTTTAAATTAGGATATATAAGTATCCTTATCTATATTTATTAAAAAATTATTGCCGAAAGGGGGTTCTGAACAAAACGGTTCTTTTAATCATCAATATTTCAAAACCAATAAAAGAGGATTTCAAAATGAAAAACTACAAAATTGTTTTATTTATTTTATCATTATCTTTTCTTTTTATTCTGGAAAGCTGCAACAATGATATTGTCACTCCGACTCAAAACAATCAAACTGATAACATAGACCGTTCACAGAACGGACAAGTAAATTTAGTATCCGATACATCGTCTTATAATCCAAGAAGAATTGATATGAATTTAGTGAATGCATGGGGAATTGCAATAAGCCCATCAGGTCATTTCTGGATTTCGGCAAACCACACGTCGGTTGCTACTATATATGATGGAAATGGAAACAATGAAATGCCTCCAGTTACTATACCGGGTTCTGGTGGTCCAGGTGCTCCAACTGGTGTAATTTACAATCCGACAAATGATTTTAAAATTTCAGGAATACCGGTCAAGTTTATTTTTGCAGGAGAGGATGGAATTATTTCAGCCTGGACATCCGGCTCAGCAGCAGTAATCGCAGCTAATAGATCAGCCCATAATTCCGTATATAAAGGCTTGGCTATGGGAGAATTAAATCATGCTCATTATATTTATGCAGCGGATTTTCATAATTCTAAGATTGATGTTTTTGACACACATTTCAACTACAAGCCTAACATTCATCTTCAGGACCCGGGCATTCCGGCAGGATGGGGACCTTTTAATATTTACAGCCTTGACGATAAATTGATTGTGAGCTATGCGAAACAAAAACCACCTGAAAATGTAGATGATGACCCGGGTCCCGGACATGGGTTTATTGATATCTACAGGACTGACGGAACTTTGGTAAGAAGGTTTGCTTCTCATGGAGCGCTTAATTCACCCTGGGGCATTGCAGTATCTTCAGAAGAATCTGATAATGACGGAGGTAATATTTTGATAGGAAATTTTGGTGATGGCAGTATAAACATGTATGACAGGAATGGATCGTTTAGAGGTCCCGTTAAAGATAATCATGGTCAACCGGTTACTATAGAGGGATTATGGGCTATTACTTTCATCCGCGACAATGATTCAGATCATGGGAAATTATATTTTACCGCCGGACCGGATGGCGAGGACCATGGTTTATTCGGATTTTTGAGATTAAGAACACACTGATCCAATTAATGTTTCACCAATGTTCAATGTCCAATTTACTATGTTCATTCTTAATTGAACCGTGATAATTGATAATTGATCATTGAGTGTACCATCTTCTGATAACAAATCTTTTTCCACTACTAGAACTCCAGTCATTGACCGGAGTTCTTTCTTTTAAAACACTTTGTATTCTGTTTAACAGGTTACTCTTATGAACCCCCGACTCCGGAGTGCTTTCAATAACCGTGTTTTCATCTAACACAATTATTACATTACCGTTCCAGGTTATCAAATCTAATGGCATAACCATAGACGAAATTTCCCGGGCAGATTTACCTGATATGTCAAGACCTGTTCCATAATTGATGAGAGAAGATGTATTTCTGGGCGTTGTACCGTTAGTTGCCTGGTAAATTAAACCTGAACAATCAACTCCCTTAAGACACCATAAATCTTTTGTTGAATTTTCTAATTCAGTACCGGGTTTATAAAATTCTAGAAGCTGGCTGATCCCATCTCCGTAATTTCCGCCCCACATATACTCGCTGCCTTCCAGAGATTTTAACTTATCAATGATGTCATTCTTATTGGGCATTGAATGAATTCTTTCTTCAGGTAAAGTATCAACTAATTTTACGAACCTGCTGTCGATAAATAAATCTGATGAATTGTAAGGATAATCATCGGTGCTTATTTTATAAATTTCATAACCATTTTTTGGAATTACATCCAGTATTTTGAAGACAGTATTTGGGAATGCTATAAACTCCATTTCTCTTATCAATCCTTTGCTGTCTAGCTTAACCTGCGTACCTGATGCGCCTCCGAATACAGATTCAAAGTCATTGGTGTTAAGCACAGGTGTATTAAATAAGGCTACTGCAAAGCGGGGATTGTCAGTTGCCATGCTACAGCTTGTGATATTGATTAATAAAAAACCGGCTAAGAGGAAAATTAAAAAGAAATGTTTCACAAATTAGGAATATTAATTTTGTAAGTAAAAATTTATTGATCTAAATTGATGAAAATATGATTAGCTTTCAATGGATTTCAATAATATTCAGACGAAATAAATAAAAAAGAAGCGATATGAAAAAAAACATTTTATTGTTCATTATTTTTTTTGTCTCACTTATTAATTGCTGCTCACAGGTTATTGTAAATGAGATTATGTATGCGCCTTCAGACGCTACAAATGAGTGGTTCGAGGTATATAATGCT
>JBBSDT010000268.1:0-4870 GCA_038240405.1 Ignavibacteria bacterium | reverse complement strand
TTAAACTTCCATGATCTCTTTCTCTTTCAAACCCAATAATTCATCTATATCTTTTATATGCTTGTCTGTAAGTTTCTGAACTTCAGTTTCTGCGTGCTTTCTTTCATCTTCTGAAATATGCTCTTCCTTTTCGGTCTTTTTTAAATGTTCAATTGAGTCTCTCCTGATATTTCTTACAGCAACTTTTCCTTCTTCTGCAAATTTCCTTACAAGTTTAACAATTTCTTTTCTTCTTTCTTCATTAAGAGCGGGAATGGGAATCCGTATCAAAGTTCCGTCATTAGAAGGATTCAAACCTAAGTTTGCTGACAATATAGCCTTTTCTATCAGAGGCACTGCAGTTTTATCCCATGCCTGAATTGTAATAGTATGATAATCAGGTGTGCTTATATTTCCAAGCTGCATCAGCGGAGTTGGTGTTCCATAATAATCTACCTTTATCCCATCAAGAAGATTTGTAGTAGCCTTACCGGTTCGGATTTTTATAAATTCATTCCTGACATGTTCAACTGCTTTATCCATCTTATCTCCCGATCCTTTTAAAATATCCTTTACCATTCTATGAATTAATTGTTATAAAATTTATGAGATTAGCGTACCCACATTTTCACCTGAAACCAATTTTCTCAAATTATCTTTTTCATTCATATTAAAAACCTTTATTGGCAGCTTATTTTCCTGGCATAATGTAATTGCTGTGAGGTCCATTACTCTTAAATCTTTTTCAAGAACTTCCTGATATGAAAGTTTCCTAAACATTTTTGCTTTTTTATTTTTTTCCGGGTCACAATCTTATACTCCGTTTACTCGAGTACCTTTTATTAGAACATCGGCTTTTATTTCAATAGCTCTCAAAGCTGCCGCAGTATCGGTCGTAAAGTAAGGACTTCCTGTTCCGGAAGAAAAGATTACAACTCTTTTTTTCTCCAGATGACGCAACGCTTTTCTTAAAATGAACGGCTCAGCTATTTCATCCATCTTAATTGCTGACTGAACACGGGTAAAAATTCCTCTTTTTTCCAGAGCGTTCTGCAGAGCAAGTGAATTTATTACTGTAGCAAGCATTCCCATCTGGTCCCCGGTTACTCTATCTATTCCCTGCTTTTGAGCGGATAAGCCTCTGTAAATATTTCCACCCCCGATTACTATCCCAATCTCTACTTTCTGTTTTATTACAGTAAGAACTTCTTCTGCAATTCTTTCAAGGACATCGGAATCAATTCCAAAGCTTTGATTTCCCATAAGGGATTCACCACTTAGTTTTAGAAGGATTCTCTGGTACTTTAACAACAAATTATTAGGAATAAATTTAAATATTTTTATTTTTTAAGTTCGCAGTTGATCATCCAATTTATATCGAACTTGTCTTTCAACATACCAAATCTTGCTCCCCAAAAGGTATCCTGTAATGGCATTGTAATCTTTCCGCCTTCAGAGAGTTTTTGAAAATAATTTTCTGCTTTTGCAAGTTCATCAATCCCGATAGAAAGAGAGATATTATTTCCAACGTTAGTTTGATGCTCGGGCATACTGTCAGATGCCATTAAAGTACTCTTGCCTATTTTTAATGCCATATGCATTATTTTTTTCTTAAGGTCTTCGGAAATGTCCATAGGGGCTTTATCGAAATATTGAGTTGATAAGATTTCTCCTTCAAGACAATCTCTGTAAAAATTCATTGCTTCTTCACAATTGCCGTTAAAAGTAAGGTAAGGGATTAATTCTATCATGATTTGTTAATTTTAATTTTTTATTAATTTAGGAAACACCTAACTGGAATCTTACCATCTCGGTAATTTCCAGCTTACCATTATTTTGCTTATTATGTTCAGCTAGTAATTCTTTTATAGATTTTCCGGATTCGTTTATATATTCCTGTTCAAGCAAACAATTATCCTGATAAAATCTTTCTACTTTATTATTCACAATTGTCTCTGCTATTTTATCCGGCTTGTTTTCATTTTTCGCCAAGGTCAAATATATTTCTTTTTCCTTTTCGATTATCTCTTTTGATATTCCGTTACGGTCTACCGACTGGGGATTCATTGCAACTACCTGCATAGCTATACTCTTTCCTAACTTCTCTGATGAATCCGTAAGCTCACCTCTCAAACCCACCAAAGCTCCGAGCTTGCTGCCGAAATGTATATAGTCTGCAACGAATCCGTCTTTTACATTGATAAGCTTTACTCTTCTCAATTCTACCCTTTCCCCGACCTTACCCATAATTTCATCAATAGTTTCCTTAATTGTTAATCCCTTATCATTTTTAAAATTTAGTATGCTGTCAATATTATCCGAGGACATACGTAAAGCCGCCTTTGCGATATCTTCGGCAAAATCCTGAAATTCCTTTCCTTTGGAGACAAAATCAGTTTCACAGTTAACTTCAATAATTACACCTGTTTTCTTATCTTCAGATATTTCTGACTTAACTGCTCCTTCATTAGCCGCTTTATCCGCTCTTTTTACAGCCATTGCAGCTCCTTTCTTACGCAAAAATTCAATCGCCTTATCGATATCTCCGTTGCTTTCTTCTAAAGCTTTTTTACAATCATTAATACCCGCTCCGGTTTTATTGCGCAATTCTTTTATTAAATCTAAAGTAATTTCCATCTTTATTTATGTGTTTAAATTAGCTTTGTTCCAACTTTTCTTTCATTTCTTCCGACTCGTCTTCCTGTTTAATTTTTGCAACCTGATTACCTTCAATTGCTGCATCAGCAATTGATTTGATTATTATTTCTATAGATTTTACCGCATCGTCATTTGCAGGGATGGGATAATCAACTAAGTCAGGATCGCAATTGGTATCTACAATAGCATACACAGGTATATTAAGTTTTTTAGCCTCACTTATTGCAATATGCTCCTTTTTTATATCGACAACAAATATTGCCCCGGGGAGCCTTGTCATACTTACAATACCATTTAAAACTTTTTCCAGCTTTTCCCTGTCTCTTGACAGAATCAGTCTTTCTTTCTTAACAAACTTATCAATGGTTCCGTCAGTCTCCATTTTTATTATGTTTGTAAGTTTTTTAATACTTTTTCTAACCGTATTAAAATTTGTAAGCATGCCACCGAGCCACCTTTCGGAAACATAAAATGATCCGCATCTTTCAGCCTCGTCTTTTATGATTTGCTTTGCCTGTTTTTTTGTTCCGACAAAAAGAACTTTTTTCCCTTCTGTTGAAATTTTAGAAATTGAATTACAGGCTTCCTCAAGAAGATTTAAAGTCTTCTTCAGATCTATTATGTGAATTCCATTTCTTTCCATGAAGATATACTTCCTCATTTTTGGATCCCACCTTCTGGTAAGATGACCGAAATGCGAGCCAGCTAACAATAAATCTTCGATTTGTACTTTTGCCAAGATTTTTCCCTCCTATTTTGTTTAGAAAGTCAAACTTGCTCTTGAGATATTCATGGAAACGAATAAGATAAGTTCTCTTAGAAGAGAATTAATGGTTGGAAATATCATCAATAAAGAGTTGACTTTTGTTTTTCTTCTACCCCTCTCAGCTTTCATTCACATCCGTTGCCGGACACCTGTAAAATGAAATCAAGGAATATGTATTTTTAAAAAATAATTAAAATCTGTAAATATATTATCTCTTTGAAAATTGGAATTTTTTTCTTGCCTTCGGCTGTCCGCATTTTTTTCTTTCAACTGCTCTTGGATCACGGGTCATAAGACCTTCTTTTCTTAAGGTACTTTTTAGCTCCTGGTTATTCTGTACTAACGCCCTTGCAATTCCTAACTTTATTGCACCTGCCTGACCGGTAAAACCGCCTCCGTTGACGTTTACTGTGATATCAAAATTGCCTATAGTATTGGTAGCTTTTAAAGGATGGAGGACTTCTTCATAGAGATTTTGAGTTCTGAAATAATCTTTTCCATCTTTATCATTAATCTTTATAATTCCGTTACCTGACTTCATAATTACACGGGCTGTTGAAGTTTTTCGCCTTCCTACCTTAAGTGTTGAATTTGTACTCATTAATATATTTTAGTAAGTATTTTATTATTTAACTTCCAATGTCACAGGATTCTGCGCTGAATGAGGATGTTCTCCACCCTTATAAACCTTTAGTTTGTTTATTAACTTATTTCCTAACCTGGTTTTGGGTAGCATTCTTTTGACAGCAAGATTAATAACTTTGTCAGGATGTTTATCAATCAATTCTTTAAATGTCCTTCTTTTCTGGCCACCGGGATAAAGTGAATGGGTCAAATATTCCTTTTGATCTGCCCTTTTGCCTGTAAGCTTAATTTTCTCAGCATTGATAACAACAACCCAGTCGCCTAAATCCGCATTGGGTGTGTATTGGGGGTTGTATTTTCCTCTTATTCTCTTTGCAACCTCACTTGCAAGACGTCCCAAAATTTTCCCCTCTGCATCTACAAGATACCAATTGTTCGGGTTATCGTTTTTAGTTGCGAATTTTGTTACTCTGTTTGTTTTTTTAATTCCAGCTTTCATAAGAAATTTTTGTAAGCATTAAAATTACGATTATTATCGGATATAATCAATGTAAGAAATAGGAATCTTCACACATCCAATTATCAATTATGAATGTTCAATGTCGAAAGTTTGACTCTGGTTACTGTGTATTTGTGAATCTGGCTAGGGAAAGCATAATCTATCTGATTAACGCTTTTTTGAGACTTTTGTGGAATTCGCGATTGATTTTCAGTAGTTCGCGATTGTGTTTCATCTGTTCGCTTTTGATTTTCAGTAGTTCGCAAGGCATAAAGTCCACTTCGCAGATAGTGAACATCAATTAGATTTTCATTTAGATGACTTCGCATTCAATTCAGTTGACTTCGCATTCAATTCAGTTGACTTCGCGTTCAATTCAGTTG
>JBBSDT010000267.1:0-4900 GCA_038240405.1 Ignavibacteria bacterium | reverse complement strand
TGGGATTGCTTATACCTGGTGTGTATTAATTGGGTTATGGATAAGTGAGACTATTAAGATCAGAATTCTGTCGCATGGAAGAAAAATAAAAAGTACTTTCAGATGCGGATTAGATTATCTAACTACTTTTATTAGAAAGCCCTTAGAGGAGAAAATTTATAACAACTTTGAATTTAATAACGTTATAAAAATTTTGTCGTGTACAGAGATTCAGAAGACTGTCTTAATTAATATCATGATATTCTTTAAGAGAAAACGTATATTGTATAAATATCTCGAAAAGAAAGATTTATTCTAATCTCTTTTTGTTAATATCCTAAGAGACTCTCCAAATTTAGTAAATTCACTTTTTACAATTTCCTATGCATCAGAACCTACAGATAAAAGCAAAAGTCAATGAAGAATACAAAAAAATTCTTACTGAAGAAGCATTACAATTTATCATTAATCTTGAAGATGCATTTCGTGACAGAAGGATGGAATTATTGCATCGAAGGGTGAAGGTTCAAAAGGAAATAGATTCCGGTAAGAAGCCTGACTTTCTAAAAACTACTGAGTCTATCCGCAACCCGGATTGGAAAGTTGCAGACATCCCTTCTGATCTTACTGATCGGCGTGTAGAGATCACAGGTCCGGTGGACAGGAAAATGATAATTAATGCATTGAACTCCGGAGCCAATGTCTTTATGGCTGACTTTGAAGATTCAAATTCCCCGACATGGAGTAACAATATAGAGGGGCAGATAAATTTATTTGATGCAGTTGAGGGGACAATTTCATTTGCAAATCCTGAAGGCAAGCAATATAAGTTAAATGATAAGACTGCAACTTTGATGGTTCGTCCGAGAGGCTGGCACCTTGAAGAAAAAAATATTTTATATAAAGGAGAGAGTCTTTCTGCATCCTTATTTGATTTCGGACTGTTCTTTTTTCATAATGCCAAAAAATTAATTAAGAAAGGCAGCGGTCCTTATTTTTATCTTCCTAAGATTGAATCTCACCTTGAAGCCCGTTTATGGAATGATGTTTTCAATATGGCACAGGATGAATTAAATATCCCAAGGGGTACTATCCGCGCAACAGTTCTGATTGAAACTATACTTGCCGCATTTGAAATGGAAGAAATACTTTATGAACTCCGGGAACATTCTGCGGGACTTAACTGCGGAAGATGGGATTATATTTTCAGCTTTATAAAAAAATTCAGAAGTTATCCTGACTTTGTCCTGCCTGACAGAGGTCAGGTAACAATGACTACTCACTTCCTTCGTTCCTATTCACAATTAGTCATAAAGACCTGCCATAAAAGAGGCATTCATGCCATGGGAGGAATGGCAGCTCAAATTCCAATAAAAAATAATATAAAAGCAAATGAAGAAGCCCTGGCAAAAGTCAGAGCCGATAAAGAAAGAGAAGTCGGGGACGGACATGACGGAACCTGGGTTGCACATCCCGGCTTGATACAAACAGCTAAAGAAGTTTTTGACCGTCTTATGCCTGAAGCAAACCAGATCGGTAAGAAAAGAGAAGATGTAAAAGTCTCTTCAACAGATCTGCTCGAAGTTCCCAAAGGTAGTATTACCGAAGATGGGTTAAGACTTAACATTAATGTAGCAATACAATATCTCGAAGCATGGCTGAATGGCAACGGATGTGTTCCGATTTATGATTTAATGGAAGATGCAGCAACAGCTGAAATCTCGCGGGCACAAATCTGGCAATGGATAAACCTCAGAGGAAAGCTTGATGATGGCAGAGAAGTTACCATCGAACTTTATAAGACTTTTGCGAATGATGAACTGGAAAAGATAAAAAAAATGGTTGGAGAAGAAAAGTTTTGTAATGGAAAATATCAGGACGCTATGACTTTAATGAATCAGCTTACAGAGAATAAAAACTTTGATGAATTCTTAACATCAATTGCCTACGAATTACTTTAAACCCTTAAAATAATATAACATGACAACCAAAGAAGAGCAAATCAATGGACTTGTAAGATCATGGGAAACAGATGAAAGATGGAAGGATATTGAAAGACCTTATTCAGCAGAAGAAGTCTTCCGCTTAAGTGGTTCTATGCAAATTGAGTATTCAATTGCCCGTAAAGGAGCAGAGCGACTATGGAACCTGCTTCATGAAAATCCGTTTGTAAGAGCGCTTGGTGCGCTGACAGGAAACCAGGCAGTCCAACAGGTGCAGGCAGGATTAAAGTCAATTTATCTCAGCGGCTGGCAGGTTGCTGCCGACGCTAACAATGCGCGTCATACATATCCTGATCAAAGTTTATATCCCGCAGATAGTGTTCCGGCAATTGTTAAGAGAATTAACAATGCTTTTATCAGAGCCGACCAGATTTCACATCTTGATGGAAAAGATGACATTTACTGGTTTGCACCAATAGTAGCTGATGCGGAAGCCGGATTTGGCGGTCCTTTGAATGTATTCGAGCTCATGAAAGCTATGATTGAAGCAGGAGCAGCCGGAGTACATTTTGAGGATCAGTTAAGCTCTGCCAAAAAATGCGGACATCTTGGCGGTAAGGTTTTAGTATCAACAAGAGAATTTATCTGTACCTTGATTTCAGCAAGACTTGCTTCAGATGTTATGGGAGTTCCAACTGTACTAATTGCGAGAACTGATGCCAATAGTGCGACTCTTCTGACGAATGATATCGATGAACGCGATCATTCTTTTATTCACGGTGACAGAACTATTGAAGGTTTTTTCAAAATAAAGGGCGGACTTGATTGTGCTATTGCCAGAGGAATAGCTTATGCACCTTATGCCGATTTAATCTGGTGTGAAACTTCAAAACCCGATATCGAAGAAGCAAAAGATTTTGCAGAAGGAATACATGAAAAATTCCCGGGAAAAATGCTCGCATATAATTGTTCCCCATCATTTAATTGGAAACGAAATTTAAATGATAAACAAATATCTGAATTTCAAAATAAACTCGGTGAGCTTGGATATAAGTACCAGTTTATAACTTTGGCAGGATTTCATGCTCTCAACTCGGCAATGTTTGAACTTGCTTTAGGTTATAAAAATACTGGGATGACAGCTTTCACAAAGCTTCAGGAACTTGAATTTGAAATGGAAAGAGATTTTGGATTTAAAGCTCTTAAGCATCAGACATTTGTAGGTACCGGATATTTCGATGAGGTACAGATGACTATAACTTCAGGAAGTTCAGCCACGACCGCCCTCATCGGATCAACTGAAACAGAACAGTTTGGCAAGGAATGATTATTGACTGACTTTAGTTATTTTGTTCAATAAATAACATTGAAGTTAAAATTCTGTATTTGTAACTTTACAAAAAATAAATAAGGAGCCATCAAAATGAAATCTATATTAAAAAGCTTAATAATTGTTTTTATACTTATAATTACAAAGGTATCTTCCGCTGAAGATGTAAACTTTACAAAAGGTACATACCAGGAAATTCTTGATATGGCAAAGCAGCAAAATAAAATAGTAATGATAGATTTTATTACTGACTGGTGTAAATGGTGTGTAGAAACAGATCGCAAAGTTTATACCAATGGTGATGTATCCGGCTTTGCAAATCAGAATCAGATTAACTGGAAGATCGATGCAGAAAAAGGTGAAGGAATTGACCTCGCTAAAAAATACGGAGTGAAAGGATATCCGACTATAGTCTTTGCAAATTCAGACGGCAATGAGATTGACAGGATTTATGGCTATCTTCCTGCCGAGCAATTTCTGCAAAGGATGAAAGACTACAATAACGGAGTTAAAACATATGGCTCTATAAAAAAGATGCTTGAAGACAACCCCGATGATCCTGTTGCAAATTATTTAATGGCCGATAAAATAACTTCAAATGGTATTGAAGGCGATGCAAAATCATATCTCACTAAAACTATAACAGAAGATCCCACAAATGAAAAGGGTTATACCGATGATGCAAAGTTCATGCTAGCATATTTAAATGAGGACCCTGTTGCTTTAAAAGCAGCGATTACTGAATACCCGAATAGTGAAAAGGTTAAAGATGGCTATTTAAGCATTGCATCTTACTATGCCGATAAAGGTGATTATAAGCAGGCAGAAACTTATTATAAAGATGCCTTCTCCAAATACGGTAAAAGTGATTTTGATTTAAAGCAAAGTTATGGTGATTATCTTATTGGTAAGGCTTATAAAGTAATGAAAAATGCTAAAGCTACCAAAGATCAAAGAAAGGATGCAATTAAAACTTTAAATGAAAGTATTGAATACGTAAAAGGTACTGTAAATGAAGCCAGCGCCTATTACATAATGTCCGATCTGTATTTCCAGAATAAAAATATTACAAAGGCAAATGAGTCTATAGATAAAGCGCTGGCTATCTATGATAAGAAATCCTACAGGGATGAGAAGGAAAAGATTAATAAACAGCAGGCTAAAAAATAAAATTTTATTCTAACTAATTTTTGTCTTAATTCTAATATTTGGCAAATACAGTTCATAAGAAGTTTATACAACTCCAAATTTACCGTCAGTTGATTTTTTCACTGCCGGTTTTTTTTTTACAGTTAGTCCGGATTAGAAATTCAAACGTTAATAAGTTACCGCTGTCTAATAATATTTTCATATGTTAACAAGCATATCGGTGTCCGGATTTTTATCACGAAGATCTATACTATTTTCACAAAATGACTTGAGGTTTGTAAGATAAAATGACCAGCCTGCATAACATGCTAAATAATTTTGCAGCCTCGTTTCATAATCAGCTATTTCCTGCTGCTGAACTAGTGGTATGTCAACTTGATATTGTCGTATAATAATTGTATTTTTATCATAAAAAACACTATGATAAAATACAAAATCACATTAAGTAAATCAGAGTATGATCAACTAACAGCTATTATTTCAAAAGGAGTCCATAGTT
>JBBSDT010000266.1:0-4901 GCA_038240405.1 Ignavibacteria bacterium | reverse complement strand
TATAATGTTAATACCGTTAAAGTCTGGGAAATTGTAAAAGAAGATTTATCGATTTTTAGAGATGACATTAATAAAGTTATTCATGATATTAACCATTAAGCACATCAGAGTATCTCAATGACTCCAATCGATCTCCGCAGTGACACAGTTACAAAGCCATCCAAAGCCATGCTTGAGGCAATGCTGAATGCTAAAGTTGGGGATGATGTTTTCCAGGAAGATGAAACAATAAATCTGCTTCAGCAAAAATGCGCTGCCCTGACCGGAAAGGAAACTTCGCTGTTTGTTCCCACAGGCGTCATGGGAAATCAGCTTGCGATCAAATGCCATACTCAAGCCGGTGATGAAGTAATCGTTGAAAGCGAATCTCATATTTTGAATTATGAAACTGCTGCACCCTCAATAATTTCGAATGTCCAGCTGCTGCCGATTTCAGGAGCAATGGGAATATTGAATATTGAAGATATCAGGAAATTTGTCCGCTCAAAGGAATATTACTTCCCCTATACAAGGCTACTTTGCCTTGAGAATACCCATAACAGGGCTGGAGGAGTAATACAACCTATAAATACTATTAAAGATATATCATCCTATGCCAGGGATTCCGGGATAAAGCTGCATCTCGATGGCGCAAGAATTTTTAATGCTTCGGTTGAAACCGGGATTTCTGTCAGAGAATATTCTTATCATTTCGATTCAATTACTTTTTGTTTTTCCAAAGGTCTGGGTTGCCCTATCGGCTCGATACTGTGCGGTGATGAAAAATTTATTAAGATGGCGCGAAAATGGAGAAAAATTCTGGGAGGCGGAATGAGACAGGCAGGAATACTTGGTGCTGCTGCTATTTATGCTCTTGATAATAATGTAGAAAGATTAAAAGATGACCATAAGAAGGCTAAATATTTTGCAAATGAGCTGAATGAAATAAACTGGATAAATATTGATTTAAGTTCAGTTCAAACTAACATTGTGGTTTTTTCTTCTACTCGGATGCCTAAGGATGATTTAATAGCAATATTAAGAAAGAATAATTTACTGGTTTCCTCAGGCAGCTATGACAATATCCGGGCAGTATTTCATATGGATTTAAGCGAAGATGAGGCAGCAGAAGCGGTCAAAATATTAAAATCAATTTAAATCCATGGTAACCGTAAAGGTTTCCTATATCTGCAATCGTAAAGGTTACGGCTACTTAGTATTCCCAAAATTCCTTAACATTAAAATTATTATCCTTCGCCTTTTGAGCAAGACCGTTTTTCAAAATATTTTTATGTGCGAAACCGCATAGTACTACAATCTTTTTTCCCGCAAACGTCTTTTCATAATTCAAAATGTTTTGTAGCATGGTATAATTTCTCTCATTCCAGTACTGATTTTCAAGTTGCCAATAGGTGTAGTAAGGAGAAAGTTCGGGTGTCAGCTTTATGAGATTATCCAGCCCGATATAGGAATAATAATTGATTGTATCGATCTTCTTGCTGCCTTCTGATGCGTTTATATATGTTGCCGGGGAATTAGCCATCTCCTCCGAAATATTCATCATAGAAATTACTCTGTTAAAAATATTCAAAGCCGAATCATTTAATTTATTATCCCGGTGAAGAATGCTAATATCTTCGAAAAAATTTGTTTGGTTTTTTTCCCTGGTATGGTCATTTAAAAATAAATCTCTGCCCGGGATGTCATAAGGTCTCAGGTCTGCATGCTTCTCGTTAAGAAATTTTGTAATAGCTTTTGTCTCCAGGAATATATCTTTTATATCTTCACTTAATTGAAAATCGGGGGTCATATACGAGCTGTCGCATTCAACCAGAATTACATCAGGTTTGATGTTATCCAGAATTTCTTTAAGCGTATCCGAGTTATAATTATTTGTGTTGTAGTGTACAGTTCCTATGATGATTATATCAGTAGAGTTGTTTGGAAATGCCTCACGTGTTGTTTGGGGTATTATAATAAATGAGAAAAAAGATATACCGGATATGAGGAAAAGTTTGAGGAGCATTTAATTATACTATCTCGCTTAGTTTATTGTCTGCTTCGTCCGTAACAAAAATTTAATTTAAAAAGTCTCATGACTATTCTCAGAAGGGTAGGATAATTTTAAGAATTTCAATTGCGGGTTTATTTTAATTAATTAACCTTATTAATAAAAGCACTTTTTAAGCTAATGGTAGGTTTTTAGATAACCTAGATATAAAAAATATGAATATATTATGAGACTATTGTTTTCTTTCTCACTTGGGTTGATTATTCTTTCAGTATTTAGTCTGGGATACATGAATTTTTCCGATATGCCGGTTAACAAAAGTGCTGGTGATTCTTCTGACAAATACAATAATCAACTTTCCCCCGGCCCAAATTTCAGAATTTTTCCCGGATCTTTTTTGCAGGTTGAAATATCCGCTTACACAAATCCATTAGATTCAGCAATCAGAGTCGCATCGGCAATTACTAATTTTCAGGAAGGCGGTTATTCCACTGGTTTCTATATTTCAACTAATAACGGGGTTAACTGGACGGGAACGGACCATATAGATAATTTCGTTGGAACAACCATAACAACAATTGGAGATCCTACCATAATAATTGACCACAATGGAAGGTTTATCCTGCCTTATATCGCTCCCTCACTGGATGCCGGAATAGATTTTAAGGTTGGTGCAAGCTATTCAACAAACAATGGAGCCTCATGGTCTCCAACCGTTTACGTTCCCGGAATTGACACGGCTGATAAGCCTATTTCAATTAGTGATAATATGCCTTTAAGTCCTTATATAGGAAGAAGTTATATAGTTTATGATGAACTTAATTCCACTGAGCAATTTACGAAAGGTGTCTTCTTTTCTTCCACCACAAATAGTGGAGTAACATGGGATGTCTCAAAAAGAATAACGAACATTAACCCGCTTTACAGAAACCGTTTAGTAGCGGGTATATCCATTGGAGTTGCAGGTGAAGTATATGTTTGCTGGTATACCGGACCTTCGGATATAGGATTTTCAAAGTCTACAAATGCCGGAGTCAACTGGGTTATTAACAATGATACTGCTATTCCAACGGATTCATCGACTATTTCATACATGTTCGATAGTTTATTCCTGCAAGGCATTCCTGCAATGGATATTGATAAGAGCGGGGGTTCCAGGAATGGATGGATATATGTTGCAGACCTTGAAACATATTCAGACAGTCTTGATATAGTTATACACCGGTCTTCAAACGGTGGCAGTAACTGGGCATTCAGCAACAGAGTTAACCAGGATATTACAGGCTCTTTCAGAATTCAGGTGATGCCGGCAATCAATATTGATAGATATGGAGGAGTAAATATATTTTATTATGATACCAGGAACTCAGGCTTAAACAATGATTCATTTGAAGTTTATTTATCACGCTCAGTAGACGGAGGAAATAATTTCGAGGATCTAAAAATATCAGATCATAAATTTAAATTCGCAAAACCCGCAATCCCGCTTTTTTATATCGATGGCTATATAGGTTCATACATCGGAGTATCCTCAGGTAAAGATAAAATTAATCCTGTATGGTATGACAATTCTACAGGACATTACCAGGCATGGACCTCCTCACTTGATTTAATCCCGGACTTTGAAATAAAAGTTATTCCGGAAGGGTTATATGATACCCTAAGTCAGAGACTCAGAATAAAAGATACTATAAAAATATACTTGAGGACAGCTATACCTCCATATACAATAGTTGATTCTTCAGCAGCTGTTATTGACTCTGTTTCATTTAATGCCTCTGTGAAATTTCATCCTAACTTACTTTCCGGAAATTATTTCCTCGAGATAACGCACAGAAATTCCATTGAAACCTGGAGCGCAGCTTCCGTTACATATAATTTTGGTTCGAAAGTTTTTTATGATTTCACCTTAACTTCCGGGAGTGCCTACGGAAGTAATTTAAAATTTGTTAAAAACAAATGGTGCATATACAGCGGGGATGTTAATCAGGATGGCGTAATTGATCTGACTGACCTGATCAGTGTGTTGAATGCAAGCAACATCTTTTTGACAGGGTATGTACCCCAGGACTGCACCGGTGATTTTTTTGTTGACCTTTCAGACCTTATTATTACATACAATAATGCTAAATCTTTTATAACAGTAATCAGACCCTTCTAACAGATTTAATTTTTATCGGCCACTTACCTTCTACTCAAAATTACCCTTTTTACCTCTTCTCAAAAAATAAATTCAAAATTTTCGTATCGCTGTAATTCCCCTTCAGATAAACCTTTCCAGGGTTTTTCAAAATTTATTTTCACGAACCTGAAATTTTACCAGTTGACATTGTACTGTGAAGTATCCTAATTTTGTATAAGTTCATTTTATAAGTTCATTTTATAAGTTCAATTAAAAAACAATAACTAAAAAGAAAGGAGGTAAGGAAAATGAAACACGTTGGCGCCGGTAAATTTATACGGCGCTGCCTTTACGGAATTAAGGCAGCAAAAAAAAGAAACAAAGATTCAAAATTAACACAATTTAAATTATTATTTTAAAATTAAATTCCGAAAGGATAAAAATCATGAGTACACCAAACATCTCGGCAGTTCTGACAGAAGAAGTAAAAGCGCAAATTAAAACTTCGATTCAGAATATCACAGGACTGCTTCCGTTTCTTGTCAATCTTGACAATAATGACAGGAAAAAAATTCTTAAAATGGGACCAAACAGTCTTTCATTTGTAGAAGATGCACTAAATATTTCCAGAAATCATGCTTCCATCTTACCTGTTAATTTCGATGTGACTGAATTCGAAAAGGACGTTAAGCTGACGGCAGCGCTGACAGATCTCGCCTCGGTCGTCGTTCCTCTTTCCGAAGGTATTTCAGATACATTGATAGCAGTCGGCAGCGAAGCAATGTACGG
>JBBSDT010000265.1:0-4912 GCA_038240405.1 Ignavibacteria bacterium | reverse complement strand
CTTGAATGTGAAGCATGTAAAGGTAAAAGATATAAAAAGGATGTACTTGAGATCAAGCTGAAGGGCAATGAAAACATTCACAAAAATATCAGTGAAGTTCTGGAAATGACTGTGCTGGAAGCTATTAATTTTTTTAAAACTTACCCCAGGATAATTAATAAACTGAAGATACTTGATGAAGTCGGGCTCGGATATTTAAGAGTAGGACAATCTGCAACGACTTTATCCGGTGGTGAATCCCAGCGGGTAAAGCTGGCTTATCATTTAACTTTCCAGGAAGAAGGGCGCCATAAGTTATTTGTGTTTGACGAACCAACAACCGGGCTACATTACTATGACGTTGCGAAACTTTTGAAATGTTTCGAAGAGCTGATAAAAAAACAGAATTCTATTCTGGTAATAGAACATAATCTTGAAGTGATAAAATGTGCTGATCATATCATCGACCTGGGACCGGAGAGCGGTGATGAAGGCGGTTATTTGGTTGCAACCGGAACTCCGGAAGAAATTTCAAAGGAAGTTAATTCTTATACGGGAAAATACTTAAAGAAAATTATCAATGTTGAATGATAACGATTCACCTCTAATTCCTCCGGAGCTCCAATAAGACAACTGTTCTTACTTAATCAATGTCATCTTCTTAGTCTCGACGAAATTGTTACTTTCCATTCTATAAAAATAAATTCCTGAGGATAAATTTGTTCCATTAAATTCATACTCATAACTTCCCGTATTTAATTTTTCATTTACCAGCTTAGCTGCTTCTTTGCCTGTAATATCGAACACTTTTATGGATACATTTCCGGCTTTGGGAACATCAAATTTTATCTTAGTCACAGGATTGAACGGATTAGGATAGTTTTGAAATATTTTATATTGTGTTGGAACCTGGCTTGATAATTTGTTAACCGCAATTACAGTTGAATCTATCGAATGAGTGTCCGGAGTAGTGATTTCCGTAATACTTGCTCCGGTAAATGCAGAAATCTTTGTATAAAGAGGCGGATCATTGGAGTTTCTCCACCTTAAATTTATCATGTCTGTTGGTGAAAAAGAAGTCGCAGAAGTTTTTAAGCTCATTCTGACTATTAATGTTCCGGGCGCCACGCTTGAAATGAGAGGTGAATTACTCATTGAAATAATATTTGATGCCATTCTTAATTCATTGCCTGATACGGATGGATTTCGTGGTAAAAGTTCAGTTGGTAAACCGGATGCGATTATTCTGTAGGTCAAAGTGCCACCATTTGCAATTGCCGGATTAAACCTGAAAAAATATTGAGCTGCAGCATACTTAAATTCAGCTGCAGAGGGATTTGTGTGCAGCAAATAAATATCAAAAGTCAATGAATCAGAATAAATATGGAAATTACTTGCAGTAAGATTATAAGTAGGCAATTGTGAATATGAAGTCTTTGAAATTGACAGAATAAATAACAGCCCCAAAACTAACTTTAATAGATTTTTCATATGCATAAAAATTAAAATTATAAAATATAAGTTATAAAGTTAATGCCGGCAGCCAATTAAAGCTGCCCGCATTTTTGATTTTACATTGATTAAACCAACTCTTTACAGCTATGGCCTGATAACAGTTATAAAATTCTCGCTGTTATTATAGGCAATCAGCAGATCCGAAAGATCAACAGTGCCATCTCCATTTGCATCAGTTCGAACATACCCTGAAGCAAATATCCCTGCATCGTTATAGATGGAAACAATATCGGATAAATCGACAACTCCATCCTGATTGACATCACCGCCATAGATTGTAAATTTCGAACCTTTTAATAACTCGTTGCTTCCAAATGCCTGTGATGCTGCCGTTGTAAAATTATAACTCATAGTACTTCCTGCTACATAAACTTCTCCTCCTGTTTTGCTCCATGTTTCGATACTATTTCTGTGTCTTACCTCTATATAATATGTTCCGTTAGCAACGTTCTGAAATACAAATGAACCGGTAAATGTCACAGAGTCAATTACAGCTATGGATGAGTCCAAAATACCAAAAGGTGAAGTATTTTGTCTGATATAAGCCCTTACAGAATCTTTTGAATTTAAAGTTAAGGTTGAAAGATTATAAAATCCTTCAGGAATTACTGTAATATTAATTACCGTTGCTGAAAGCGGATCATAAAAATTCGGATTAAAGTTTGACCATCCGGCTGTCCAATCGTTTGTTCCGTCAAAAGCTCCGACGTATGACACCGGTGTAAAGAAGGGATCCGATAGCATAGGATTGGAGAATGAAGCACCTGATAGAGCAGGTGAACCACCAACCGGTCTCCAATCGCCGGTATTTGTGTAAAATCCAAACGGATTAGCTAACATTACATCTGTGTTGTTGGTGTAAATACGATTTGAAAATGGAGCCGACTGAATCCAACCTGTCGGGTTTGTAAAACCTGAACCGCTTACATTTCCTGCAGTATCACCAAGCTTTGTAGCACCGGCAAATATATTATTCCTGAACTGAATAGTATCATTTTGTGCAGCTCTTGCGACACCAAAGCCGTCAAACAAGATTCCTTTTGGCCAGCCCATGATCACTGTGTTATAGATCGATTCCTTTGAATTCCTTCTCCAATGGACACCGGAAACGAATAAAGGATTTATTGTTGTTGTGGAAGTTTTTTTAGGACCAATTGAAGTACAATTTGAATAAATTGCCATTGTTCGCGGGTTGTGATAATTATTAGGTGTATTAACATTATTATCTACTTCCCATGCCTTAGATCCGCTTACGTCTGCTATATTGCTGTCTCTTATATCTAACATAAATTGATTCAAACCTCTGTATCCGTTATCCGTATCCCAGTCATCATCTAACCCGTCAAAAGTTATTAAATGTTTACAATTTACTGTTCCGCCAAACCATTCAAAGGAATCATCGCCTGAATAGCTTACCTGAATATATTCCAGGGTTGTTCCTCTTCCGACTCCGCCCATTGTCAAACCATTGATTTCATTTCCTGAAATTCCGGTTAAGTTTATTCCGGCGAATTCGATCCTTACATAACGCATAATACCAGAGTTATCATTATCATCTATTGGCTGACCACCAAAGTATGCCGGCTGTTGCTCAGGCGGAAGACCTTCAATAGCTGCACTGTCTTCTCCGCCAACAGTATTAATTCCTGCTCTTCCCAAAAGTATAACACCTCCCCAGTCTCCGGCGGCTCTTGAGCCTTGAGGTCTTCGACTGGTAAAGATAATCGGGCTCTTAACATTTCCGTTAGCCATTATCTTGGCGCCTCTTTGGATAATTAAGGTTCCTTTTGTGTTAAAGTCTCCTTCTATTACAGTTCCGGGCTCAATGGTGATTGTAGCCCCTGCTTCCATATAAACAAAGCCCTTTAAAAGATAGGCTTTGGTATTTGTCAAATTTATATTGGTAGTATAATGCCCGTTTACCAACGTTGTTGAATCAATAGGCAGCGAAAAACAAATTTTCTGCTGCAAAATAATGAATAAAAACAAACAAAGAATTAATTTTTTCATTTTTTGGATTTTGTTTAGATTAGTTTAGTTAGAATTGATATATACAAAAATATTCTTTGATGGTTAAGGAAGTGTAAAGGTTATGTTAACGTAATATAATATTTTGGAATTACTATCAGGGCAGATCTGACTTTTCCAAAATTTTAACGTTACCTTCTTCGTCAATGGTTATAAAAGTGGAAGGAATGTCAGTCCAGCAGCCGGTATTGAAGTATTCAGTATTTATATGCTTCTTATAAAAGCTTTGATGAGTATGACCGCAGATAATTACATGGTGATTTTTTTCAGTTGCATGCTTTAAGGCGCCTTCAGCAACTTTATTAGACAACCGGAGCCAACCTTTACTCTTTGTTTTGATAAATCTCGAAACTTGTTGTGAATCTCTGTCCCACTTTTGAATCTTGTTGTAAATAAAAGAAGAAATGCTGCTGATAACAATATTCTCATTTAAAAACCTGTCAAATTGGTGACCATGAATTGCCAGGAATTTTTTCGCGTTGAGTATCCAGGCATATTCTTTATATACTTGAATCCCGATAAGATGAGACATGATCTCCGATAAGCCTTCATCATGATTTCCTTCGACCCAGACAACTTCAATATTTTTTTCGGGATTCGATAATTTTCTTATATAAGACAATAAATTCCAATGTTCTTTTTTCAGACGGCTAAAATTCAGATCATCGAATATATCTCCGAGCAGAATTAATCTTTTAAACTCGTAACTCTGCAAAATTTCCTTTACTTCTTTAGGACGAGCAACTTCCGACCCGAGGTGAATATCTGATAGAATCAGCGTATTAACTTCCATATATCTTTATTAAACCTAAGGTTAACTCTAATTTTCCTTTTTTAAATATAGTGTTTCTCCCATCCCTGAATTTAAAGACTACACTTCAATAATTTGTTGGTCTTAATGAAAGAAAATTTATTTCAAAAACAGAATTGGATTTCCGGTACAACCGCCCGGAAATGAAATATCGAGAAATGAAGATATTGTGGGAGCGATATCAGTTATAAAAACCGGGATAAAGCTGTGCCCTGGTTTAATTTTCCATCCATACCATATTAGAGGTACATGGGTATCATATTCGTAGCTGCTTCCGTGGGTTGTTCCTTTTAATTTATCAGTAATCCAGTTCACGTCGAATGTTATAAATATATCTCCTGATCTTTTCTGATAAAATCCTCTCTTTATATATTTTTGCGGACCCCCCGAATAATCAAATCTGTCAATATCCCTTGAAGATATAACCGATGATACCCCTTCCATATTCTGCAGATATTTTAAAGACTCATTTTCAATTTCATCAAAACTAACCTTTCTTTCGTCAATTAACATTTTGTTAAAATAAACCTGTTGATTAAGAATATCTTCTGACCATTTCCCTGCCCCATGTAATGAACT
>JBBSDT010000264.1:0-4938 GCA_038240405.1 Ignavibacteria bacterium | reverse complement strand
TGGTGCGACGTTTGCATCTGAGGAAATTTCTGAAGAGTCAGAATCCAAAAGACCTAATGTTCAGGTTGGTGATCCGTTTACTGAAAAACTTTTGCTGGAAGCTACGCTGGAGATAATCCGGGCAGGAGTTGTTGTAGGAATTCAGGATATGGGCGCAGCCGGAATAACCTGTTCAACAAGCGAGATGAGCGCTAAAGGAAATTGCGGAATGGAAATTAACCTTGATGAAGTTCCGCTTCGTGATGAAAATATGTCAGCTTATGAAATCATGCTTTCCGAATCGCAGGAGAGAATGCTTGTGGTGATTGAAAAAGGAAAAGAGCAGACTGCTAAAGATATTTTTGAGAAATGGGATTTGAAATGCGTGAAGATTGGAAAAGTGATTGAGGAGAATAAAATAAAGATTTTTTACAAAGGAAGACTTGAAGCTGATATTCCGGCGTATGAACTGGTTCTTGGAGGCGGGGCTCCTGTTTACAAAAGAGAAATCAGGAAGCCTGATTATATTGAAGTAAAAAGAAAGTTTGACTTCAATCAAATAAGTGAACCAACTGATCTAAATAGCATACTGCTGCAATTACTATCTTCTCCGAATATCAGAAATAAGAAGTGGGTCTACGAGCAATACGACACTCAGGTACGCACTAACACAGTTGTGCTTCCCGGCGGAGATGCATCTGTTATTCGGTTAAAAGGAACAAATAAAGCACTTTCTATGAAAGTAGATTGCAACGGAAGATATGTATATCTAAACCCTTACAAAGGCGCAATGATCGCCGTATGTGAAAGTGCAAGAAATGTAGTCTGCACAGGTGCAATGCCCCTGGCAATTACAAACTGCCTTAACTTTGGCAATCCATATAATCCGGAAGTATTTTATCAGTTTTCAGAAGCTATAAGAGGAATTGGAGATGCGTGCAGGATTCTTGAAACTCCTGTGACCGGAGGTAATGTAAGCTTCTACAACCAGTCAAAAGAATTTGCTGTCTACCCTACCCCGGTGATAGGAATGCTGGGTCTAATCGAAGATGTGGACAATGTAGTGACTTCTTATTTTAAAAACGAAAATGATATTATTTTATTAGCAGGTAAAGCAGTTTCTTCTAAAGAGGATATTATTGGGGGAAGTGAGTATTTGAATACTATACACAACTTAGTCGAAGGTGATGTCCCGGATGTAGATCTACAATATGAAAAAAATCTGCATGAATTTATTTTAGATTTGATAGAGGGGTCATTAGTTAATTCTGCCCATGACATTTCTGACGGAGGAATTGCTATCGCTCTTGCAGAGTGCTGTATAATGAACAGACCGAATGAAATAGGCTGCGAAGTAAATTGGGATTTCCGGGGAAGAAAAGATTTTGATTTATTTGCTGAAACCCAAAGCAGTATTATTATTTCCGCGGAACAGAGCCTTGTTAGAAAAATTTTAGAAAGGGCTGAAAAGTTTAATATAGATATTTTAGAACTGGGAGAAGTTAAAGGAGATCGTATTAAAATCCATACAGATATTGATCTGTCATTAAATGAAATTAACAACGCGTATTTTAATTCTCTGGAAAATGCAATGAAGGAATCATGAAATATAATGTATCGGCAAGAGGAATTCTTGAAAAGAATGATAAGATTTTATTTGTAGAATATGAAGATTCAAAGGGAGTTTTGTTTGCTCTGCCCGGAGGAAGCCAGAATGTTAATGAAGATCTTATCCGCACATTAAAGAGAGAGTTTATGGAAGAGACCACTCTAGATTTAGAAGTACATGAAGTAATTATCGTTAGAGAATTTATTATACAATCCTCAGAATTCGATGTATGGAAAAACGGTATACACCAGGTTGAGATAATTTTCAGATGCAGTCAGACAAATGTTGAGCAGGAAGCTAAACCCGGTTTGCTTCGCGACCAGGGGATGAAAGGAATAAAATGGCTAGGCAGGAACGAGATGGAAAATTTAAGAATATATCCTTCAAAAGAACTGGATAAAATTTTGAAGAATAAAAATATAACGTATTTGTTTAACAGGGAATAAAGAGTAGAAAGTATTGGGTATTGAGTAATGGGTACAATTTACAGTATTGGCTGAACTAGGTTCAATATTTACATAGAAAAAAGGTACGTTTTATTTTATATTCATACTAAATAATGAAGTCACTGCTTGTTGAAACCATTTTTACTTTTTTTCACAATATCTGCATTTCTGTATTCTAACTCACATGCACAGGTTAACGGTAACGACAACTCTTTAATATTTAAGGAGACTCCGAAAACTCTCAACTTAATTTTAAAAGAAACGTTAGGGACTCGAAATGCACTTTATAACTCCCGCATTATTAAAACAATTTTAGAAAAGAAAGATTATTTCAGCAACCCTTCCCTAAGAAGTTATTCATTCAAAGACAAAACCCAAATAACTTCCTCAACTTTACCTATTGCCCTGGGAGTTGCAGGTTTCCTTTATTTATTGAATCCTATAGTTTTATTTGAAAACGACAAAATTGCGCTGGGAATAACAAAAGAAATTTCCCTTGGTTTTGGTTACTTCGGTCAGCATAGGGCATCTTTTGAATATTCTTATATCTTCAGGAAGGATTTAAACAGCTTTGTTCGGCTTGGATATAAGTATGATATACTTTTAGAACCGGGGCTTGAGCCTTCGCATCTGCTTCAGGGAACACCGGTCATTTCTGTTGGAGGGGGGGTTTTTACTAATTTTTCCCATAATGGGTATTTCGCAGAATCATCATACGGATATTCTATTCGTAACGACAAATTTCTTTTTTATCCCAGTGCAAAGTTAAGATTCACCTATATTCACAACGGGGCTAATATTATAGACTTCTCCTTTGGAATAATAATTGGTCTTGCAAATCCTTTTATAGATTTGAAAATTAGAAGAACTTATTAAATTGCTTATGGCTGTAAGTACCGATGCAGGAAAAATTCCCGCAACTGATTCTTTCAGAATACATCTCCCAAAATCCACAGAAGAGACTTTATTAAAAGTTGCCGGCTTATCTATGATGGCATGGAAATTTATAAAGGAAATTTTCAAACCACCCTATGAGCTTCGTGAAACTATTCGCCAGCTTTATGAAATCGGATACAAATCTTTCTCTCTAATTGCTGTTACAGGTTTTATAATCGGTCTTACACTGACATTGCAATCTATTCCAACCTTACAAAAATTCGGTGCTTCCTCCTTAGTGCCTTCAATGGTAGCGCTGGCAGTGATATTGGAAATTGGTCCGGTTATAACAGCTCTGATCTTCGCCGGAAAGATTGGTTCGGGTATAGGAGCGGAATTGGGTTCAATGAAAGTGACGGAACAAATTGATGCCATGGAAGTTTCAGGCTGCAATCCGTTTAAGTTTTTAGTAGTGACCCGTATAACTGCGGCAACATTGATGCTGCCATTATTGGTTATACTTGCGGATGCACTTGCATTGCTCGGAGGATTTTTGGCAATTAATTTTGCAGAAGCCACCAGCTTGAGATTATTCCTGATGAATTCATTTGTAAATATAACTTTCCAGGATATTATTCCTGCAGTTTTTAAAACTTTTTTATTCGGGTTCAGCATAGGAGTTGTCGGATGCTATGAAGGTTATAATGCAGACAGAGGCACGGAAAGTGTTGGCATTGCTGCCAATACCGCTGTAGTAATCTCTTCTCTGCTGGTAATATTAATAGACATGGTCATGGTTCAATTATCTTCGTTAATATTCTAATTTATGGAAAGTAACGACAACGATCCGATATTACAGCTTATTGATATAAAGAAATCATTCGGAAGCTTTGAAGTTCTCAAAGATATAAACCTCAGCGTAAAAAAAGGTGAGACAGTTGTTATCCTGGGACGATCAGGAACGGGAAAATCTGTAATTTTAAAGTGTATAATAGGACTAGAACTGCCTGACTCCGGGGATATCAAAGTTTTTGGAAAACAATTTTTGAATTTGTCGGAAAAGGAAGAAAATGATATCATAATTAAAATCGGATTTCTATTTCAAAGCGGTGCGTTGTATGATTCCATGACCGTAAGGCAAAACCTGGAGTTTCCGATAATCAGACAGCCCGGATACAAAAGTGAAGACTTGAATCCTAAAGTTGAAGAAACACTAAAAAGTGTCGGACTTTCCGAAGCTATCGATAAGATGCCTTCTGAATTGTCGGGGGGGATGAAAAAGCGTATCGGCCTGGCAAGGACATTAATGCTTGAACCGGATATAATACTGTATGATGAGCCGACTACAGGACTTGACCCGGTAACATCTAATGAAATAAGCCATCTCATGCTTGACATGCAGAAAAAGCTAAACGTTACTTCTTTAATTGTAACCCATGATATGGCATGTGCTAAGCTCGTTGCACACAGAATTGTCGTTTTGAAGGATGGAATATTTGCAGCCGAGGGAACTTACGAAGAACTTGAGCACTCGGAAGATGATTTTGTCCGTGGATTTTTTGAGTTTGAATAAATTTTTTTATAACAGAATATTAATTTTTTAATATGGAACAGAATAAAAAATCAAAGTACATCAAGCTTGGAATTTTTATCGTTGCAGGACTCGCGTTATTTGTAATTGCCATATTTTTTATCGGCAGCAAAGAAAACCTGTTTACTAAAACTTTCAACATATATGCTATCTTTCCGAATGTCAGCGGCTTAACAGAGGGAAATTCCGTTCAGCTCTCGGGAATAAGTGTCGGAACAATCAAGTCAATAGATATCATTGCCTCTGACAAGGTGAAAGTAAATATGAATATTGTGAGCAGAGTACAGGATTTCATTAAGAAAGATTCTGAAGCATCCATTAATTCCAGCGGGCTGGTTGGAAACAAAGTTTTGGTAATCAGTTCGGGGAGTCAGGTAGCAGGATCTGTAGAGGAAGGAGACTCCATACATGCGTTAAAGCCCGTTGACATAGGAGAT
>JBBSDT010000263.1:0-4976 GCA_038240405.1 Ignavibacteria bacterium | reverse complement strand
TTTTATTTTGGTGGGTTTTTTTTTAAATTTGCTCTCTGAAGCATTCCATCTTTCCCCGTAAGCAAAGGGCACACTGTTCCTAATTTATTATCCGAACGCAAATTGCTGATTAACTTATTTAATAATTTTTCTTTAAAAATGATGTCCGGATTCATGATCAGAACAAATTCTCCGGAAGATTGCTTATGAGCCAAATTGTTAGCTTCCGAAAAACTTTTTTTCTTATTAAGAAAAATTCCTCTGACATTGTCATAGCATATCATAAGATCCTTAACTATTTCATTTGAATTATCATCGGAAGCATTTTCCGCAATAATAATTTCAAAGATAATTTCTTTTTCATATCTGAATACAGAATCAACACATTCCTTCAGAAGTTTTCCGGTATTATAATTCACTATCAGAATGGAAACGTCTATCACTTTATTTACATAATTTGGTAACGCAAAACAGGTTCATTAATTAGCTTCCTTTAAGGAATGTAAAGAGACTAATTAACTGCTACACCTATATAAGTTAAAGATTAATATTTTAAAATAAGCGTAAAAAAGGTATGAAACATTGTCAAAATGACAAGTTTTGTTAGGTCGTTCAAAAACGTATTTAAGGGCATTTTAAGTTAATAGGATAGTTTATTCCTTTAATCTAAATTCTTTTTAACCAAAAATCTTTCCGGAATAATTTTCTGAAAGATTTTTGAAAGGAGCAGTTTATCTTTATCATTTATATAGTTGAAATTTAAAATGGAAACTACATATATACCCATGAAAACGAGTAATAAAATAATAATATAAATTACACCTGAAAGTCTTCCTTCAAACGTAAAGAAATATTTATTTGAGAAATAAAATAATATCCCGGAGACAACTCCGCTTATAACTCCTGCTACAAGCGGTTTAAAATATTTTTTGATAAATAGCTCTCTTCTTCCGGTAGAAAAAAATTTAGTTGATACAATATAAAGATATATTGAAGAGATAATCGTTGAGAAAACATTTCCTATTGCCGCCCCCATAATTCCATAATATTTAATAAGAAAAAAACTCAGCAGAATGTTTATACCGAGATAAATCATACCTTCCCTCATTTGAAATTTTGGAATTCCCATGTTTGGTATAATAGAATTGCCCGGAGCGGAAATTGTCATATTTATAAGCTGGCCGATTACAAGTATACGCAGGACGTAGGATGACAGCTCAAAACCTTTACCAACCCAGGTAGTGATTATCAAATCAGAAAAAACAAAAATGAAAATGAAAACCGGGACGGAAACAAGTATTAGATATTTCGTCGTGTCCAGGAATAATTCCTGCAGCTTTTCATTATTGCCTTTTGCATTCAACTCAGATGAGACAGGAGCAATCTGATAAATTATCTGGAATGGTATAAGCCTTCCGGTCCGGGAAATTCTGTTAGCCAGATTAAAATATGTGACGTTATTCAATATTGAAAAATATGCCAGCAAAAATTCATCATATTTTTCTGCGGCGAAAGATGCAAGCTTTGAGAATTGCATCTGTGCTCCGAACTTTGTCATTTCTTTAACAGGGGTTTTTTCAAGATGCCTGAACCCAAATTTGAGTTCAGGTAAGTAAGACCTGGCGTATAAAAAATTCAGTATATTGGTAATGGTTATGGTGAATAGCTGGACATACATAATTCCAAGAAGTCCGTATCCGCTGTTTAAGATAATAACCGTAAGAATCAAATTAATAAGACCCGTAAATATTCCTGTAAGACTTGTAATATACATTTTTTGGAGGCTCATCAGAACGGAGGAGAAAATAGTAAAAGCATTGGATATAAAAAATATCAGCAGCCCTGTGTAATAGACAGATACTGATGTTTCCAAAAGTTCCGGAGGTATTTTCAACAGTGAAAGAAGCGGTCCTGTAAAAATAAATCCTATTAAAACTATTATCAGAGAGAAGAGGATATAAAAAAATAACCCGGTGTTAAAATATTTGTTCAGAGTGGTAAAATCTTTTTTGACATAGTATTTCGAAATAAAAACTATGAATGAGGAGGAAATGCTGAGATCAAATAAACTGAACATGCCAATAAATCCCAGCACAAGCGCATAAATACCAAACTGCACTTCCCCGATCTTAGAAATTATGAAAGGTGTTAAGATTAAAGGAAATAAAAAACCGAGGAGCTGGAATATTACAAAATAAAATGTGTTCTTTATTACTTTATCTGCTAAAGACATAATTTATTTCATAATGCCTGAATGAAAATCTCTGCATCAAAAATTTATTGAGTATTCCTGTTCAGAGATTGATTGTAAGCAACGTGTGCATTATAAAACATCATCTTCACCCTGTATCTTAAAGCCTCTATATCCCGCAGATATCCCTGCTGCATATTTCCTTTGGTGTTTTTGTATTGGTTTTTTCGTAAAGCAAGCTGAGTAACAGTTTTCACGTAATTTTTCTGGTCAATTCCAACCGGACACCATCCGTGCCGGAATCGCCGGGTGACATAGGGTAAATGGCTTAAGTGTTCAGGCGGAAGCAATCCTAGATTTGCTTCATCCTGTAATTCTTTGAGTATGGTTTTCCCTTCGAAATAAACAGATATCTGGAAAATCGAAAACATTACAAACATATATATTATTAAGAATATGAACCCGAATATTGTTGTGTCCTGAAAGCTAACTGATAAATTCCATGCAAAGTGCAGAAACACTGCCATAAAAAACCCGGTAGGTATCAGTATGATTTTGTAAATTATAGGCTTAAATTTAGCGTAACCTATAAATGCACCAAAAGTAGATGTAGAGAGACAGTGCATAACGGCTGAAAACAAAGTTCTGATAATTACAATCATCAGCCATGAGGAAGGCGTGGTACCGTAAGAAAGGAAATACATGAAATTTTCAGTCATACCAAAACCGAGTCCTATAGCTCCTCCGAATACAGCTCCGTCCACGCCGCCGTCAAATCTTTTGCTCAGTGACATTAATAAAAGAAATACACCTTTGGTGGACTCCTCCACAAGAGGAGCTGTAATTACTGCTCCTGAAAGGTTTATTAACTCTTTTTTGTTATCCGGAGCAACAGCCTGTATTACTTCATTCAAAGGTATTTGAAATATGATACTGCCTAATATTCCAAGAAATATGGCTCCGGTCGCTCCCCAGAAGAAATTGAGCAATACTAACCAGAATGGTTCCCTCTCATACCTGTCGAGAAACCATATTATGATCAGATAAGTGAACATCGGCACAACAGCTGCAATTAAAGATGCAAATGCTAAAAAGATACTCATATTAAAATTTTATTAAATTTTTTATTCAAGCACAATTAACAGCTGATTCTTCTCCACTGAACTTAATGCAACGACCTGAACATCTTTTATAACGCATTCTCTCAAAGCGCGGATCTCATTCTCCATTTTCATTGCCTCAAGCACCAGAAGAACATCTCCTTTAACAACTTTTTGTCCTTTCGATACATTCAACTTTGTAATAATTCCCGGCATGGGGGATTTAATTTCATTCTTTATTTTATCGACGCCTTTATTATTTGTCATCTTTTCTATCTGTAAATCCAATTCGCTCTTACAGATGATTTTGAAAATCTTCGAGGTTAGGTTCACTTCTAAAATACCTTCTTCATTTTCATCTATCGACACTAAATAGTTTTTATTGCCGAATCTAACAAACAACTCTTTTTCATTTATAAATTTATGTTCATAATCATTAGATTTTCCATTGATGAGCGCCTTATTTTCTTCAATCAGCTCTATATTAATTAATTTTGAACTACCATTCAGCCCCGCTGTGTATTTCTTCATCTGTAATTATCCGAAATTTTATTATTCCATTTATTTCTGCTGTGACTATTTGAGTTGAAATTACTCTGTAATTTCGGGTTCTTATTCTCTTTAAACAGGACACCTGCAAGACAGATTGCAGCGAGAGAATTTTCATTATGGTCAGGCATCTCATACTCCCTTTTTAAGAAATCTTTTTCTATAAATTGTGTATCATAACTTCCATTCACGAATTCATTGCATTCCAGAAGTCTCAGCAGAAATGGAATATTTGTTTTAATTCCTATGATTTTATATTCCATAAGGGCTCTCTTCATTTTTGCGATAGCAATTTCCCTGTCAGCTCCGTATGAGATCAGCTTTGAAATCATAGGATCATAATATACTGAAATACTATCTCCTTGTTCGATTCCTGTATCTTCTCTTATACCATCTCCAAGAAATTTACTGATATATGTAATTTTTCCGGTGGAAGGCATAAAGTTGTTTTCCGGATCTTCAGCATAAATTCTGCACTCAATTGCATGACCATTAAATTTCACCTCTTCCTGTGTCAATGTAAGTTTTTCTCCGGAAGCAATTTTAAATTGTTCTTTAACCAGATCAATTCCAGTATGTAATTCCGTAACAGGATGTTCAACCTGCAATCTGGTATTTACCTCCAGAAAATAAAAATTATTATTTTTATCAACTATAAACTCTACTGTTCCTGCATTTGAATATCCTGCAGCTTCTATAATTTTTCTTGCGCAGTCACCCATTTTATTCCGTAGCTCCTCATTAACAATAACTGAGGGTGTCTCTTCGATAATTTTTTGATGACGTCTTTGCATGGAGCACTCTCTTTCGCCAAGCTGAATCACATTGCCGAATTCATCGGCAAGAACCTGAAATTCTATATGCCTTGGGGACTCAATATACTTTTCAATAAAAACACTGTCATCTCCGAACGAAGACTTTGCTTCACTCCGGGCAGTTAATAAAGAGTTTTCGATTTCAGATTCATCTTGTACAACACGCATACCTTTTCCGCCTCCCCCTGCAGAAGCTTTAATAAGCACAGGATAACCGATTTTTTTTGCTGTGTCTTTTATAATTTTTAAATCCTGCACCGGAAGGTCAGTTCCGGGGACTACAGGTATTTTATTTTTAACGGCAAGTTTCTTGGCATCAGTCTTACTTCCCAGCAAATTAAT
>JBBSDT010000262.1:0-4977 GCA_038240405.1 Ignavibacteria bacterium | reverse complement strand
TAAATTTTTCTGTTAATTCGTGATCATCTCTAAACTGACGAATGTACAAATGGGTAAAAGCCTTCTCTATATGGCTATAGCCATATTTTGTCTTTATTTCATTAAGCCAGCTATTAAGATGAACTTTAAAATTCATTTTTTTATAAATTAAATTAATTATTGGATAGGAAAAATATTATAAAAACCTTTTTATCTTATTTAGCACGCAAACATAGTCATCTAAATCACCCTATGTAATCCTTATCAACGATGGTTATTGTCGAACTTCATAATAGAAATTTTTGATACTCACCACACTCCTTAAAAAATTCTATTACTTATCTTCTTTCTCTCCAACTTCATAGTATAATTAATCAATATCATCTGAAATATGCTTAAATAGAATTTGATTGCAATCAAGACACGCCCATTCGTCGAATATTCCATTCATTCTAATTTTTACATTTGCATGTTTGCAATTTCTTTTTGTATCCTGTAAATCCATTTCCGTTTCCTCTTTCTTTATTTTCTCGAGCTCCTCTTCGGAAGGAAATTTTTCAATTTTCAAACCAGATTTATCTTGTAGGTATTCAAATTTTTTGATTCCATCCGACAAATCTGAATATACAAAATAATCGATATTTTTTTGCTCTAATTCAAAATGTAATTTGGAGTTAATGTAAGATTTTTTTCCATAAATACTAGCATAATCTTTATCAAGAGTTATAATTATTAATCTGTCATTTGACCGTAACTTATTTAATAATTGCACCCAGCTTAATTGATCACCTATTGGATCGGAACGCTTTCCGGGAGGATTTCCATATTCTTTTAGTTTATTTGCAATGCTTTCTTCTTCTGAGGTAGGTTTTAAAGAAAATTTAAAAATTTGCTTTAGCTTTTGTGTAATTCCATCTTTCTGTTTCGAAACTAATATCAAATGTTGTTCAAATTCCAATTCCATTTTACTTGTTAGCTCCTTAAAACTTTTTCAGTCTTCTCAATGAGCTCTTTTACTTCTTCACTAATGTCATAATACAAGAAATTAGGTCTTGTCCAATACAAATTGTTCTTTGTTTCAATCCAATTTGACAAACTTTTCGAAACAGAATTCCGCAAAACTTCATCTACAATTTGATCAGTGATAATAACATTTGAATAATTATCAATTAAAATTTCCAAATATTTGAGAAGTTTACTTCCATGGTAAAATTTCAAATAAATATTTGAATCAATAAACAAAAAGTTCATTCAACACAATATTAAAGTTAAAAAATAAAATTAAACTTAGCAGGACACTGAAGCAGGATAAATGCACTTAGTTTCAAGATTTATTTTTTGAAATGACGCTTGAATGCCTTACTGGCCAAAATGCATTCATACTTTTGAATTAAACTGGAGAAGTCTTTGATATTCTTCTTTACTATCCTTAAATTAAAGATAAACTTTTGTTTTATCAATTTAAAATGACTCTGAGATTATAACAGAGTCATGAAGTTTTGTTTTCTGGGCAAACATTAATTAACAGATTAACTTGCTTTAATCTGGCAAAAGCTGAAGATAAATCTGAGTTGTCTCCAAGCTTGAATGACCAAGTAATGACATAATTTGCTATCTAAAAAAATGGCTTTGGTACTTTTCTAGGAATCCGATTTGAGTTTGTTCGAAACCTCTGTTAGCATTTCGGATATTAGAATAACATAAAATGAAATTACATATATTTTCGTTTGATTTGAAGTTAACTCATAATTAACTTCATAAGATCATTTCCCAAAAAAGACGTAAATGAACTGAGCAATTTCTAAGATTACGGTATTCAAATTTATATTTATCGTTTACGTCATAAATTTTTATAAACTATAAAATTATCTTCAGGTATGGTGTTGTTATTTCACCCAACAATGTATAAATTTTAATTATGAAAAAGACTCTAGGGACTACGGTAAAAGATTTGCGAAAACAAGCTAATCTTAGCTTGAGAGAATTAGCTGCAAAAATTGAAATCGATTTTACTTATTTAAGTAAAATCGAAAATGATAAGACAGATAATAGACCACCTTCAGCAGAAATAATTAAGAAGATTGCAAAGTCTTTAAAAGGCTCTGAATCAGAACTATTATCCTTGGCAAAAAGAATACCTGATGATTTAAAAATAAAGATGACTAGTAGCCAGTCAACTATGGATTTTTTTAGAAACATGAATACTAAAGAATTAGAAACATTTATTGAAGAATATAAGAAAAAAGCTAAATGAATAAGTTTGTAAGAAATGAACAAATAGAAACTAGAGCTTTTGAAGTCATAAGAGACTATGAAAAGAAAACAAATAGTAAAGTGGTTCACCCGGTTCCTATTGAGCAAATCTTAATGCAGGTATATAATTTATACGTTGAATGGACTGAAATCGAAGAGGAAAAAGAAATTACGGTGTTAGGAGGATTAGCATCAAGAGATAGAAAAATCGTATTAAATACAAAGCATGAGCATTTGTTTTTAACCACTAAGGGCTTGGAAAGATCAACAATTGGACACGAGGCGGGTCATTGGGAGTATGATGTTGATAAAACAAACCTTGACAATATTCATTCACTTGAGTTACCAGAAACAAAAGTATACTACTTTAGGGCTTCAAAAAATTTTCCTGTTATTACCTCCTTCAGGGGTAATCTTAGATCAGACAATTTACAAAGTTTACACATGTTAAAAAAATATGATTTACCTGATCAAGCAAGGATTGTAAACAGGTTTGCCGCGGCAATAAATATGCCCATTCATTTAGTCAAAGAATATATTAGCAATAATCAGATTAATTCTTGGAAAGATTTCTACAAAATGAAAGATGAGTTTGAAGTTTCTAATTCAGCATTAAAAGTAAGACTTGAACAGTTTAAACTAATTTATATTCGCGATGGAAATTTTTTAAGAACTTTAGAAGAAATAAACGGACAAACAGCCTTGCATTTCTGAAAATTTTTTACCAATTTTGTTGGTTGAATAATCAACACTAATTTAAAAAATAATAAATTATGGCAAAACCAAAGCAACATGTTGTACCCACTCCGTACGGATGGGGGGTTATGAAAGAAGGAAGTACCAGGAAAACCGTAATTACCGATACAAAAAAAGAAGCTGAGCAAATTGGTCGGGAAATTGCAAAAAATCAAAAGACCGATTTAGTTATTCATGGGAAAGATGGCAAGATTCAAGACTCGGATAGTTATGGGAATGATCCTAATCCACCAAAGGATACAAAGCATTAAATGTATTTAATAGGATCATAAGTGGGAAGGAATTTAATAAAGATTAAGCCATCTGATAAATGTCTTTTCACTTAGATGGCTTAATTATTTCCTGAGTATATCTTCCTGAAAGAGATAGGGAAATTGCCAACTTAACTTGAAATTAAAACTATGCCACTTTACAATAATATTAATCTTGATGAAATTTAGTTATCCTAACTATAATCATATTAAATCTAATCAAAACCTATGAATAATAAAGGAATTCTTAAAGAAGTCATGTTGCCGTTTAGAGATTTTGATACACTATACTACAAAATTCATATCTCAGGAGATGTAAAAACAAGACTCATATCCCAAATTCTTCTTGAATTTACAGTAAGAACTACAATTTCAGTTAATGAAATGCCTCTCCACGGGATAATGCTTTTACATGGACCTCCCGGTACAGGGAAAACATCGCTTGCTAAAGGAATAGCTTCACAAGCAGTACATATTCTTTAAAACGAAAATTAATTTTGTCGAAGCAGAACCGCATTCTCTTACAAGTGCTGCTCTCGGTAAGACCCAAAAGGAAGTATACAATTTTCTACACAGTCAGATCAGTGAACGAGCGGAGCAAGGACCTTTAATAGTTTTGCTTGATGAAGTTGAAACGTTAGCCGGAAATCGTTTCCAAATGAGTATGGAAGCAAACCCCATTGATGTCCATAGAGCAACTGATGCATTACTTGCTGGATTAGATACGTTGGCAAGTAAATATAAAAAACTTTTATTTATCACGACCACAAATTTTGAAGGAGCCGTTGATCCAGCTTTTATATCAAGGGCTGATTTGGTGGAATACATCTGACTACCCGATAAGGAGGCTTGTTTGGCAATTCTCAAGGACACCCTGGAAATTCTTGGTAAGGAATGGAGTAATGTAAGAAAAATAATAACTGAACCTGACTTTGAAAAAGTTGCATTTAGTTTGGAAGGAATTTACGGCAGAAAAATTAGAAAGCTGGTTCTTTACGCATGTACTTTTGATAAAGAAGTTGCGATAGATATAAATAAATTAAATTTATCACATATTAAAAAAGCTATAAAAATAGGAAAGGAGAAAAAGATATGAGTGCCGTTAGGCGAACAATAATTTCAAATCCTGAACGGACTTCTGCCGAAACGTGGTCTAAGATATTGGAAATTATTTGCAGTCAAAACAAAGAAGCTGAAAATGAATTTAAAAAAGTTATTGATATTGTCTCTTCGCTGTTGGCTGAAGAATTTATGAAAGAAAACCCCATGATAATGAAGGGAGCGGGTTCTCAGTTGAGGATTTACTGTTTGTATGGTGAATACGCTATGTCCGGCGAAGATGCAAATGAAGATTTTTTATCATGGGATATTACAGAAAAAAATTGGACTGTATATCTCCCGCAGCCATCGGCAACTGTTTCGTGATCTATTCCCAGGCTGTGATTCTTCAATAGATCTTCCATAAATAGCGTTGGTCCGTAATCATTATATTGCTTGCGATATATCTCAATCACTTTCCTCTTTATCTTTTCTGAATAACCTCGATTTGATTTCTTGCCGCGATGCTTATGTATTATTCCTTTGCTGCCTTAATCTTTTACTCGTGAGAGTATCCTGAATAATTGACGTTCACTCAAGTTCAATATTGAACTTGATTCCTTTATTGTTATTTTCTTGCTTATTACTTGATTTATTATACTCAGTCTATTGACTTCTTTTTGACTCATTGTCAGTACTC
>JBBSDT010000261.1:0-4991 GCA_038240405.1 Ignavibacteria bacterium | reverse complement strand
TATCACTTCGTTTGATAATTCGTTTTTATCAACAGTTACTTTTAATTTACCGCCTTCTTCCATCGCTTCGATAGCATTTGAAACAAAATTAGAAAAAGCAGTCTGCAGTTTTTCTTCATTGAGTAAAACTTTCGGAAGACTTTTTGCTATCTTTTTGGATAGCTGAATTTTCTTCCTCGAACATCTTGTCTTGACAAGGTTGTACAAACTGTTTACAGATTTACCGATATCCCCTGCTGTAAAATCCGCATCATAAGGAGATGCAAAATTCAAAAGGTCTTTGATAATCTTATTTGCAATATCGGTATTTAATAAAATATACTTTACCTGCTTTTTCAATTTCGGATCCATTTTTTTCTGGCTTATAACCTGTGCAATTGCGCTGATGTTGGCAAGCGGGTTTCGAATCTCATGTGCGATCCCTGAAGAAAAACGTCCGAGAGAAGCAAGCTTTTCGGAATGAATTAATTCATTTTGTGCTTCTTTAAGCTTCTCATTTGTCAATTTAAGTTTCTCTTCGGTTCTTTTCCTTTCAGTAATTTCATTTTTCAAATCTTCAACAATCATTTTCAACTCTGACGTTCTTTCTTTTACCCGGTCTTCCATACCATCGTGTGCAATCTGCAAAGCTCTTTCAGCCATTTTCCTGTCTGTAATATCCCGTGTAAAACATCTGGTATGTTTAAAGTTTCCGTTTTCTCTGTAAACATTTGACGAGATAAGAACATCCCTTATAGTCCCATCCTTACACATTAAATGTGCTTCGTAATTTTGAAGAGTTTCATTTTTGGTAAGCCTGCCAAGTATATCATTAATTTTTTCTTCACTTGCATGAAACTCGGAAATGTGATGCCCGATATATTCCTCTTTTGAGTACCCCAGAAGCTCCATTTCAAATTTGTTTGCCCAGATAATTACTCCGTCAGGTCCCACCCAATGTAGTCCCACTGAAGCATTCTCTACAAAATCCACGAGCTCTGTTTGCTTATACTGTAATTCTGTTTCAAGCCTCTTCCGGTCAGTAATATCTACCAGCACGTTGACGGCGCCTATAAGTTTTCCGGAATTATCATGAATAGGATTTGCGTTTGCCAGAACGAAAAAGTGGTTCCCATCCGGTCGCTCGATAACAATTTCCCTTTCATTAAATCCCTGCCTTTCCTGTAAGGCTAAAGCCATCCAGCATTGATCATGCCTTATCGGCTCATCATTTATATATAGCTTAAATGAACCGCAAAAGCGGTCAACCGGATCATTAATCTTAGGCTCGCGTCCCCATATCTCTACAGCTTTCTTATTGTAATATGTTATTAACCCCTGCTCATCACACATGTAAGCCCCGGCGGGCAAATTCTCCAATAAGCGCCGGTATTCTAGTTTGTTTTCTTCAAGTTCTTTATGAACATTTGTTAATTCAAAATCCTGTTCTGACAATTTCTTTTCAAATCTTCTTTTTGCTTCCTGTAATTCGCCTGAAGTATGTTTTCCATTTGTCATGTCCATTATGCATAGTACAAAATGTAATGGTTTTCCTTCTATATCACACAGGAGCGAACAATTTGTATAAGTCCGGAGAATGTTACCGTTTTTAGAAATGAACCTCTTTTCAATCTCGAAGTCTGATATCTCTCCCCGTAAAATTCTCACGTATTGATCTCTTTCAAATTCAAAGTCTTCAGGATGAGTTACATCACTGATATTAATTGAGCGCAATTCGTCTTCGGAATATTCAAGTAAAGCGGATAATGCGGAAGGTATCTTAACCCACCTGCCCTGAAGGTCTATATGTGAGACGATGAATGGATTATAATTGCCGGATGTTTTATAATTCATAGAATTTCTAAACGACTCCGGTTTTGTTGTATTCATTATTTGTTTTCCTTTCTAAGATTTTCAGAAACGAAATTTTAGACAATATATAAACCTGTAGTTCATCGGATTTTAAAAAAAAACGCTATTGGACATTCCTCACTCAAATTATTTCGAATATTTGTGCAAGTTTATACATTATATTTCTCTTTATCAATATATTATCCAGTAAAATATAGACAATGCCTGTAATGGGTAAAATCCTTTTCTTGCTGATAAATTATTCTGCATTCCAGGCAATGTATCTCAATTGTGTGAGTCAATTGCGCAGCTAGCGGACTTAGATACAATAGTGGATTTTATCAAATATTTTGCAGTCAAATTTATACTTTTGCTTAAATATTTGGCTATTGCCGGAACATCTTTTTATTTTGTGGATTTTGTATAATGGTATCTATTATGAATTTAGGGTACAATATATCAAAAATTATCTGCCTTGGATTAATCACGCTCTGGTTAATCAACAGTTTTCTCCTATTCAGCCGCAGGAGACACCAGACAAAAAACAATCTTAGCATGCAAAAAGGATCGTCATCAATTATCAAGGTTCATTTTAGCAGAAGGTGATTTAGAGAATAAATAACTATTCGACGCAGTTTTTCCTCACGCATCTACAAAACTGTTATTTTCAATAACTATTAATTGTAAATAATTTTTATTACGTTAGGTAAAATAAAGCAGGGAAAATAAAAAATGACAAAAAAATATAGAAATGGCGCAGTCGGAGCTCTTATGGATGAGTATGAAAGAGCAGCTGAAGAACTCAAAAATGTAGTGAAGGTAATCAACCAGCAAGACTTTGTCGCAATAGCCGACCCTGATACAAAACACCCGCGTAATTCAATTAAGGGTATTATGAACCATGTAGTGGGAGGCGGATATGTACACGCAAACTACATTAAAAAACTATTGGGAGACTCTTATACTGAAGTAAAAGAAAATTACCTGACCGATACTCCTCTATCTGCCTGCAAGGAAGTTGACGATATGTTAATCTATACCGTTGAAACTTTACAGAATAAATGGGATCTGAATTTTGATGATGTTGATGGTAAAGAAATAAAAACACACTGGGGGCAGAGCTATGACTTTGAGCAAATGTTTGAACATGCAATTGTCCATATCCTAAGACACCGGAGGCAAATTGAAAAATTCTTAAATCATTAGTAATAGTACTTGATCTGGCAAACTTCAAAAATTAGTAAATACTATAATCATCTATAACCTTAAAACATTGTTCAATACATTCTTGTTACTTTACCGGATAAAATTTTTCATTTAAATGAATACGTTTCATCAGCGTTTACCCTACTTTCTTTACCATGATCTGGCTTAGATTTAAACTAACCATTCTCCTTCAACCATGTTCAATTATAATTTCAAATTTTAAATTTACGGTGAAAAAAATAATGTGAGAAAATATAGTTTATTCAGACTTTTTTTATTTTTCTGTTTCTTACTTTTAAGCGCCTGTAATACGACTACTCCGGAAGAATATTTTGATATTGCAGTCCTGAATATTAATATGTTACATAGATTTGCAAATGAAGGACTTTCGAGAGAATTAAAATCTCCTTCTGTTAAGATGTCAGAAAATAACAAGGAGCCGGTGCCGATGAAAAGAAGTGAAGTGATTAATATGAAGATTCAATTTATTGAAGAAAACTTTAATAGGCTTGAAAAACTGAAAGAGACCGATGACTCTAAAGATATCATTCAGGCTTCATTAGCTCTCTACAAATTTGTTTTACCTGTTTATAAATCTGAATACACTCAACTTGCAGATTTGTACGACAGCGGTGCACAGCCGGGTCAGATTGAATCACTCTCAGGATCAATTCACGATAAATATTTTCGCGGGTTTGATGAACTTTACAAAAACCTTATGAGCGCAGGTAAAATCTATGCAGCAAAACATGATATTAAAGTTAAATGGGAGACATATTGAAGTATTGGAAGTACTTATTGTAAGGTCAGCGGGTACAGGCATTTTAACTTGCGTCAGGAACTTCGTCCTGACGCTTTTGAAGATTTGTTCAAATTACATTTTCGGCTGCAAAATACTTACACGGTTGCCTTCTGTATTCTGAAAAGCAATATACAGACCTACACCCGGAATATCATCAGGTTCACCTTCTTTCATTCCGCCAATGATTTTTCCCCCCGCGTCGGTTATATTTTTCATAGCTTCTCTTATGTCCTCAACCGATATAACTACAGATGGATATTGATTACTTTTAGCCTTTTCAAAAAAACCTCCATTTATCATTCCGGGTTTTTTTGGAAAATGTGTTTTCTCATCCGCTTCAGATGTCATTACTACAACATAATTACCCATTTCAGGACCAAGCATCTGAGGCTGCCACCCGAATGTTTTTTCATAGAAATCTGCCATACGCTGTTTATCTTCGTAAGGCATTTCGAAATGTACTACAGGATTCATTTTTTTCATGGCTTTTTTTTAAGTTTATTTTGAAAATTAATGATTTTTTTTACTTACTTCATAACCTGCAATTTGCAGTTTTTGCAAATTCCTTATCAACAATACGCAAAAGGTTCGACTCCCACCTGTTTATTAAAATGATCCGATCATATGGAAGAGTAATATAGCAAGCAGACTTATTTATTTATTAAGATAACAAAAAGTTTTGCCTCTCAAACATAGATGATCAGCGATCTTTAACGGACAGCTTACTCCTTATGTATAGTTTACTTTCCCTCATAAGCTTTTTTCAAAGTCTCTATATCAATCTTTACCATCTGAAGCATCGCCTTCATAACTCTCTGCGCTTTCACAGGGTCAGGATCCCTAATCAACTCCATCAGGATAGTTGGTATAATTTGCCATGATAATCCATATTTGTCCTTAAGCCATCCACACTGCACCGGTTCTCCTCCGCCTTCTGTAAGTTTTTCCCAATAACCGTCTACTTCTTCCTGTGTTTTACAGTTCACCATAAACGACACAGCAGGAGTGAAATTATATTTCGAACCTCCGTTTAGAGCATAAAATTCCTGCCCTTGAAGCTGAAATGTTCCGACCATAACTGACCCCTCTTTTCCCGGACCAGTCTCTCCGTATCGAGAAATGTTTATGATCTTTGAGTCTTTAAAAATAGATG
>JBBSDT010000260.1:0-5013 GCA_038240405.1 Ignavibacteria bacterium | reverse complement strand
TCTGTTTTCGGCATTAAATAATTTATTATTTTCGATCGATATCCTTGCCTCATCCATTGACTCCTTAGCTCTTTCGGTTCTGTATTTAATCAAAGCATCCTTGTCATACCCCATAAAGTATTCCTTCATTCTTGATATTCTGTCTTAATGGTGTCATGGGATTCGAAATCTCCTTTGCGGAATAAATTTTACAATCTATGATTATATCGTTATCTATAATAAAATTATAAAGAGTATCTAATATTTCATTTTCAAATTTCCAGTTGATATCCCTGTCAAATACTATGGCAATATCATAGTCCGACCTTATACCGGCATCTTCTCTTACCCGGGAGCCGTAAAAGTAAATTCCCCTGAAGTCTTTATGGTTATTTTTTAGTATTCGGGAAATTTCTTCAATTATTTTTTCGAAATCTTTTTTACCCATTATGATTTATATAGTAATAAAAATAACTGAAATAAATTACACTAAAAATTCAAATGCCTAATGAGATTCCTGAAGGTATACTAGTCCGAAATAATTTTATTTAATTTCATTAGATAGAAGTTTAGAAAATTGATTTTTTTGTCATCCGGAACAAACAGAGTGGAGTGAAGTGAAAAGGATCCCAATGCATCTCTACCCTGACCTGTCATCCCCGCAATCTTTTGAGCGGGGATCCAATCAACAAACTTGAACCAGGATTAAAGGATTAAAGGATTAGTCAAAGCAAGCAATTGAACATTGGTAATTGATAATTGCTCTTTTGTCATCCTGAACGAACGGAGCCCCCGCGCTAAAGCGCGTGGCAATTAAAATATCCTATTAGCATAAGGACGAAAGTTTAAAATTTACTCCTTCCATCCTTTAACAGTGACGTCCAAAACTATTTTATTTCATTAATAAAACATTAATTACAAAAAAAAATTAAACAAAATATGAACTGGGATCTGAAAATAAATTTATTTTGGACGGATGTGATCCTTTAATCTTTTAATCATGGTTCTTTGCCTTGAATTTCTAAATGGTAAAGCCTAAATTGTATCTGGATTTTAATGAAGATATTAGGGTGGGTTGTGAAACCCACTTTTTTTTTATGGAAATAGAACCTGAATTAAATCAGCTTATTGATGAATACTTAAAGGATTCGGAGTATGGAATTATTGAAACAATTATAAGAGGCGAAAAGGGTACCCGCGTACTGGAAATATTTGTTGATAACAAGGATGGAATACACATTGAGGAACTTGCCCGAATTAATAAAGGGCTTAACGAACTGATTGACACTAACGTTTCAATAAGCACTATTTCAAACATTGTAATCTCGTCTCCCGGAATTGACAGAGGCATAAAATATCTATGGCAGTTACATAAACATAATGGAAGAATACTTGAAATTGAACTCATCAATGATGAGAAAGTTGAGGGAAAACTAATTGAAATTTCTGAAACCGTTGAGGAAAGCATCACATTAGAGATTTTACATAAAGAAAAAGGAAAAAAGATAATTACCGAACTCAGGAAGATAAATTTTAAAGATATAAAAGAAGCAAAAGTTAAAATAAGTTTTTCAAAACAAAAAAATATAGAGTAAAATGAAATCAGAAATTGTAGATGCATTCTCAATGATGGCTAAGGAAAAGAATATTGACAGAGATATTCTTTCGAGTGTCATAAAGGATTCATTTAAAAAAATGATGGAAAAAAAATACGGTTTAGAATCGAATTTTGAAATAGTCGTAAATATGGAAAAAGGTGACATAGAGATATTTTTATACAAAGTTGTAGTTGATGAAGTAAAAGACCCGAATGTTGAAATTGATATAGATACCGCAAAGGAAAAATCAGGAGAAGATTTCAGCGTCGGAGATGATTATGTTGAGGAAATTCCCACTGAAGAATTCGGAAGAAGAATGGTTATTAATCTTAAGCAGAACTTAAATCAGAAAATCCGGGAGATTGAAAAGGAAATTACTTATAATACTTACAAGGATTTAATAGGAGAGATCATAGTGGGTGAAATCTATCAGATAAAGCCTACTTCCATATTGTTAATTCATAACAGCAATGAAGTAATATTTCCCAAAGGCGAGCAGATCCCGAAGGAAAGATATAAGAAGGGTGATACAACAAGAACGATAGTAAAGAGTATAGAGAAAAGGCAGTCCGGTCCGCCATTAATAATAGTATCACGTGCTGATGAACAATTTTTATATAAATTATTTGAGCTTGAAATCCCTGAAATTTATGACGGCATTATTGAAATAAGAGGAATTGCCAGAGAGCCGGGAGAAAGAGCGAAGATAGCGGTTACTTCGCATGATGACAGAATAGACGCAGTGGGAGCCTGCGTAGGAATGAAAGGAATAAGAATACATTCAATCGTAAGAGAGCTGAGCAATGAAAATATTGACGTAATAAATTATACGGATGATCCCGCATTATATATTGCCAGGGCGTTATCTCCTGCAAAGCTTAACGATATTTACCTGGATAACCAGAATAAAATAGCAAAGATTTATTCTGACGAAGATCAAATCAGCCTTATTATCGGGAAGAGCGGGCAGAATATTAAACTTGCTTCCAAGTTAACCGGGTATCAAATTGATGTAGTACGGATGGCAGACGAAAAAGAAGAGAACGAAGAGGAGGAAACGGAAGACGAGGTTGAAGAAAATGATGAAGAGATTGAAGTTTCCGATGATTCAAAACAAAATAAAGAATAATAAAGAATAATAAAGAATAATAAAGAATAATAAAGAATAATAAAAACACATTATTTACCAAGAAAAGAAAGATATATTTTAAAATATAAAAAACTAAATGCAAGGAACTGAAGTAAAAGCTGCAAAACAAAAGGTTATATCGATTGTAAGAGAAATCAACATTTCAAAGGACGAATTATTTGATTACCTGAAGTCAATTGGAATTGATGCGTCTATTAATACCACACTGGAGCAGGAAATAGTAGAGAAAGTTTACGGACATTTTAAGAAAGATATCGAAAAAGAAGACAAGAGAATGAAGAAGTCTATCGATTTCGTAAAAATGTATCATGTAGAGATCTCAGATGCTCAGGAAAAGATACAGGAGGAAGAAGATAAAAAACTAAAAATTGAAGAGGAAAAAAGGGCTAAGATACTTATAGAGGAAGAGAATAAAAGAAAAGAGGAAGAAAAGAAACTACAGGAAGAACAAGCCTATAAAGAAAGAGAAAAGAATATAAAAGATCAAAAAGAAAAAGAGAAGGAAAAGAAAGTCGCGCAAAAGAATGCAGACGATAAAACCAGAATCAGAGCGAAAAAGGATACGGATGATAAGATCGCAAAGAAAGAATCTGATAATAAAACAGTCCGGAAGAGGGAACCTGTTCTGGTTGCAAAAAAAATTATAAAAAAAGAAGATCAACCAGAGATAAAACCGGAAGTAAAAGTTGTTCCCGAAAAAAAAGAAGTTCCACCGGTCGCCGCTTCTACAACTACACCGCCTCCGCGCGATATAAGAAAGCCTTTTGTTCCGGGAAAATCACGTCCGTTTGACCGGGATCGTAAAAAAGGAACTTATGAAAAAATCTCTATCACCGATATAAAGGGTGATAAAAGAAGACCCAGACCGCCTTTCGAAGGTCCTAAGAAACCGGAAACGACGGAAAATAAAACCTTTACCAGGGCAAAACTTCCTAACAGGTTTGCCGAGGACAGAAAATATAAGGATAAGAAAGATAAGGATAAAAAGAAGGCTGAGACTGAACAGGAAAGAAGAAGAAGGGTTAAACTTGAGAAAGGGCACAGAGCAAAAGATGCCACGCAGAAGGAAATTGATGAAGCTATCAGGGATACTTTTGCCAAAATAGAGGAAGATTCAGGTTCCTCTGCAAGAAGCCAGGCAAGGAAAAGAAAGAAGAAAGAAAGAATTGAGGAGGAAAAGAAAATCCAGGAGCTTAAAGAGGCAACGAAACATATTCTGAAAGTAAATGAATATTTGTCCACTGCAGAGCTGGCAAATTTAATGAAAGTTGATGCAAATGAAATAATTAAAACATGCTTCAAGCTGGGAATAATGATTTCAATAAATCAACGGCTGGAAAAGGATATTATCGAATTGATCTGCGGTGATTTTGGATATCAGGTTGAATTTCAAAAAGAATATGAAGAAGATATCCTTGAAGAAAAACCTGATAACGTTGAGGACATGATGGAAAGGCCGCCGGTTGTTACAGTCATGGGCCACGTGGATCACGGTAAGACTTCACTTCTGGATTATTTACGGAAAGCTAATGTAGTGGCGGGCGAGGCAGGGGGAATAACCCAGCATATCGGCGCTTATAAAGTAAAACTTGACTCAGGAAAAGAAATTACTTTTCTTGATACTCCGGGTCACGAAGCATTTACTGCTATGAGGGCACGGGGAGGTCAGGCGGCTGATATAGTAGTGTTGGTTGTAGCTGCCGATGACAGCGTTATGCCTCAGACCGTTGAAGCCATTAATCATGCAAGAGCAGCGAATGTTCCTATAGTGATTGCAATAAATAAAGTCGATAAACCGGATGCAAATCCCGAAAGAATTAAACAGCAACTTTCAGAGAAAGATATTCTTGTAGAAGAATGGGGCGGAAAATACCAGTCTGTAGAAATTTCTGCAAAGCTGGGAAAAAATATTGACCAGTTACTTGACAAGATTTTAGTTGAGGCGGAAGTATTAGAGCTTAAAGCAGATCCTAAGAAGGAAGCCCGTGGAGTTGTACTTGAAGCAAAACTTGATAAAGGAAAAGGTCCTATTGCAACAGTACTGGTTCAAAAGGGAACCTTAAAAATCGGGGATTCATTTGTTGCAGGAGTTTATAATGGAAAAGTCAAAGCAATGTTTGATGAAAGAGAGCACAAGCTGGAGGTATCCAAACCTTCGACACCTGTAGTTGTTCTTGGATTTGACGGAGTTCCGCAGGCAGGAGATACCTTTGTTGTATTGGAATCTGAAAAAGATACAAAGGCAATTTCCCTGAAAAGACAGCAATTGAAACGCGAACAGGATTT
>JBBSDT010000259.1:0-5039 GCA_038240405.1 Ignavibacteria bacterium | reverse complement strand
ATTTCATATAAAATGTAGAAGTAATGAAAGATTCTGTTCTCCAGTCAAACCAGTAAGCAATTCCAAGATGACCTGCGGCCATAATTGCCCCTCTGTCTTTTATTGATATAGCGAATACTTTGGATTTTAAGTTGTTCGCCAGTCGGAGCTCATCTGTAACTGTTGTTGCCAGCAAATTCTGAGGAGACATTAAGCCTTCCTTTCCGGAGGTGCCTACACTTTCTACAGTTTTATCCTCACAGCAATAAACAATCTTATTCTTTGTTCTGTCAAACCATTCATTTGAAACTATTCCATGGACAGAAGGAAAAGCTCCTGTATATATACTTGCATGACCCGGACCGGTATAAGTTGGAAAATAATCTATATTTGTATTTTGACAAAAAAAACCGTTGTTTACTAATTTCTTAAAACCTTTTTCAGAATATTTATTCCAGTACTTATAAATATAATCATATCTCATTTGATCCACTACAATACCAATTATCAGTTTTGGTTTATCAGAATGTTGAGAATAGTTAGGACCAGATATTATAATATTAAACAAAATCAGGAACCAGATTTTATTGACATGCCTTCTTATGAATTTCATAAAATTTTTTGATTTCATTTCATAATATCATTCTTATTTGTATTAGTAAATTTAATGGTTTTTGATTGCTACTTTAAAGGATTGGAATTTAGGAGAATAATTACAAATAATTGTATTGTAAATATATGGATCGAAATGTAAAACTGGAGTGTAAAGCAAAAGCAAAATCAAATTAATTTCCCGACCTTCTTCCATATTGTCATGGAATATAACATTGAATAAGCAATTTCCGGCTGTCTGAAATTGCTTACAAATAAATCTTCTTCAAAATAACTGCTTTTTCATTTTAATATGGTCATTTTCTTAGTTTCAGCAAAATCATTGCTTTGCATTTTGTAAAAGTATACTCCTGAAGATAGATTAGAACCGTTAAATTCATATTCATATGTGCCAGTAGACAGATTTTGATTAACGAGATTCGCGACATCTCTTCCATTCATATCAAATACTTTTAAACTTACGATTCCGGGTCTTACTATAGAAAAAATTATTTTTGTGGTTGGATTAAAGGGATTCGGATAATTCTGTGAAAGAGAATATCTTTCCGGAACCTTGCTAGAAATTGTATTTATGGAAACAGGGTCATAAAAATTCGGATTAAAGTTTGACCATCCTGCAGTCCAATCTGTTACTCCGTCAAATGCACCTACATAAGTTACCAGAGTAAAAAAAGGATCGGATAAATTTTGATTTGAAAATGATGAACCTGTTAAGGCAGGAGATCCTGCTGCCGGTCTCCAGTCTCCTGTGTTGGAGTAAAATCCAAACGGATTAGCTAAGAGGACATCTGTATTGTTTGTAAAGCTTCTGTTTGAAAATGATCCCGTTTGTATCCAGCCAGTTGGATTAATAAAGCCTGAAGATGTAATTCCTCCGGCAGTATCCCCTAATGTAGTCGCTCCTGCAAAAATATTATTTCGGAATTGAATTGTATCGGTTAATGCAGCCCTTCCAACCCCGAATCCGTCAAATAGTATTCCCTTTGGCCAGCCAAGAAAAACTGTATTGTAAATACGCTCTAATGAATTTCTTCTCCAATGCACTCCTGAAATGAATAAAGGATTTATTGTTGTTGTTGCTGTTTTCTTGGGTCCAATCACAGTAACATTTGAATATATAGCACTGGTGCGGGGACTGTTATAATTATTTGGAGTATTTACATTATTATCAACTTCAAACGCCTTAGAACCGCTGACATCTGCAATATTGCTGTCTCTAATGCATAATAAGAATTGATTCAAACCCCTGTAACCATTATCGGTATCATAATCGTCATCCAATCCGTCAAAAGTAATCAGATGTTTGCAATTCACTGTACCGCCAAACCATTCAAAGGAGTCATCGCCTGAATAGCTAACCTGAATATATTCCAACGTTGTTCCTCTACCGACTCCGCCTAATGTCAACCCATTGATTTCATTCCCGGAAATTCCCGTTAAATTAATTCCCGCAAACTCAATCCTGACATATCTCATAATTCCGGAGTTATCATTATCATCCCGCGGCTGGCCTCCGAAGAACGCCGGTTGTTGCTCAGGAGGAAGACTTTCAATAGAAGCACTATCAGTTCCGCTTACGGTATTAATTCCGGCTCTTCCCAAAAGTATAACTCCTCCCCAATCTCCGGCAGCTCTTGTCCCTTGCGGCATTCTGCTGGTAAAGACGATTGGACTGGTTACAGTTCCAGTGGCCATTATTTTCGCACCTCTTTGAATTATTATTGTTCCCTTGGTATCAAAATCTCCTCTGATTACGGTTCCTGGTGCAATAGTCAATGTCGCTCCAACCTCCATATATACAAATCCTTTTAAAATATAGCTTTTGTCATTTGTTAAAATAATGCTGCCTGCATAATGACCATTTACCAGAGTTGTAGAATCAACCGGAATTGCATTTCCGGTGTTCTGCATGATTGTAAATAACAATAAAAGTATTAGGTATTTTATTTTGGAACTCATTTTCTTTTTCTTTAGAATTAATTTTTAATAATTATTTGTTAAATTTATATGTAAGAGTCAAAGAAGAGGTTGTACCCTCTTTGATCTTATTTATTGTTTCATCCTTATCATTAACTTTTTGAGTGAATAAAATGTCTTTATTAAGAATATCTTTAATTGTAATCTTTGCCTCAAAATTAGAAAGAAATCTCTGAGATGCAGAAAAATCCAGTATACCTCTTCCCTGCTCGTAAATATCATTAAATCCATTTAGTCCTACTTCTGAAATCCTTTTGCCGAATTTATTGTACAGAAGATTAATGCTGGTTCCTGAAATATAATTATCATAGAACAGACCCGCGTTAATAGTGTAAGGAGATTGTCCTTGTAAGGGGCGGGAAGCATTAGTTGCAACGCTTCCTATTCCTTCTATATTTACTTTTGAATCTATCAACGAAAGGTTGCAATTTATAGAAAAGTCTTTTAACAGGTTGGAAATAAATCCTAACTTTTTAACGGCTTCGATTTCAATCCCATAGTCAATTGCCCCGTTATGGGCATTTTCAAAAGTCTGAATTCTGTTTGTAGATGAAGAAAGGAAAACTTTTTCTATTGGTGAATAAAAGTGTTTATAAAATCCGCTCAATGCAAGGATTTCCCCAGCATTTGGATACCATTCCATCCTTAAATCATAATTCAGGATTTTGGTTCTTTTTAAATCGGTTGAGTTTCCTAATATAGTAATACCCGTGACAAAATCGGTGTATGAAAAAGGTGCAATCTCCCTGAATTCCGGCCTTGAAACAGTTTCCGAAACCGAGGCTCTTATATTAGTCTTGTCGTTTAGCGCATAAACTAAATTCATTGAAGGAAGCCAATCATTATTTTTTAATCTTACATTCACCGGATCTATCAAAATATTAACGGTATTTAGCTTTTGGTAATCATATTCGAATCTTGCTCCTGCAATTACTCTTAATTTACCAACGGGAATGTCCAACATTCCGTATCCCGCATATAAGTCTTCCGATGCTCCATAAGCATCGGTTTGTCTTGTGAGTTCGGAGTAATAAATTTTTGTAGGAGAAATATTTTCCGGTCTGAAAATTGAATCTATCGGTTCAAAGTCAATCAAAAATGACGCTCCGCTGTTTAGTGCCGGAGCAAAATTCCTGGCGCTAAAGGATCTGGATGTAGTACTGGCAAGACCTCCAAAATTGAATTTCAGCTTTAAATTGCTCTTTAATTTAACCGGAAGGTCAAAATTGATTCCTCCACTGTGGTTAATATCATAAAGATTGGAAAAGAATCGTCCTCCGGCATCCGAATTAGGAGTGTTGGTTAAAATAGGCGCAAAATAATTTGTATCTTTAGAAGTAGGGTCTCTCTGATAGGTAATGGTTTTCAGATCCGGCTCTTTCCTTTTGGATTCAGAATATGATAGGTTCCAGTCTACATTAAGATTGTTTAACTTTGGAAGATAACTGCTTCCCAGCAACTGCGATGAAAACAGAGTTCTTTCAGTAAATTTAGTTCTATAAAGTTTTTTAAGATAAAATTCCGGATAATATGAGCCTTCAAAATAATCAGTATTATCTTCCGAGCTTAAATTGTATGTATTCTTAAATCCAATCTTATTATACTGCCCGATCTTGTAATTCAAATTAAACAATCCGCCGTTATTCACTGAATATTCCGAAGCCTTGCCTTTGTACCCGCTAATCTGCGTGTTATCTGTATTGAAGCTGTTGGTCTCTACATCTTTATTATCAAAAGAATTTTTATATGCATAAGAAAAGAAAAACCCTAAAGGGTTCTTTAAAAACTTATATCTGTTTCCAAGTGAAACCTGAAATCCCCCGTTGACCGGTGCACTGATTTTGTTTTGCTGCCAGTTATTTCTGAAAGATTGTCCAAAGGATTGCAATTGTTCCGGAGAAAAATTTTGCTTTGTAATAGAATTGGAAGGGAAACTGGATGGTAATAATCTTCCTCCGTCATCGGCTCCTGAGTTATAAAATAACATTTTAGATTGCGAAGCATTATAGCTTGAAAAGTCTTTACCGGTTGTTTGGGTGGTCAGGGAGGAAGTACCCTTCATATCCAAAGTAAAGCTTTCCGGAAAGTCTTTGGTTGAAAGCTTTACAAGTCCGCCTGTTGAATTCCCCGGCTGATCAGGAGTAAATGACTTAGTTACAATGATATTTTCAAGAAAGGCAGATGGAAATATATCGAATGAAAATGCTTTCTTATCAGGATCTGTGCTTGTTATCAGGACGCCGTTTAGCGTTGTATTGCTGTATCTCTCTGATAATCCCCTTACAAATACAAATTTACTGTTAACAATATTCACACCAGTAACCCGTTTTAAGACATCCGAAGCAGCTGCATCCGGAGCTCTTTTGATTTGCTGTTCGCTTATTCCATCCTGTATTTTAGAAGAATTTTTCTGTTGATTAAGAAGTGATTCCTCGTTTGCAAGTGACTGTGTTGCTTCTACTTTTATTTCT
>JBBSDT010000258.1:0-5046 GCA_038240405.1 Ignavibacteria bacterium | reverse complement strand
TGTTCAATTTCAGTTTTGGATAACTTACTTGCCATAATTACATTACCGTTTCTTATCCAGTAATGAGACTGGCATTTAAAATTCCAATTTCCAATTGAGGGATTTAGAGTAATAGTTTTTCCATCAAACGTTAACTTCCAATCAGTTGGTGACAGTGGGGTAACCACTTCATTATCACATCCACAACAACATTTATGACTCGCAACACAATATTCAATGGAAATATATAAAGTATTAGCTTCTAACTCACGTAAACGAGGAATAAATTTCACAAACTTATGATTCATTGGATGAAATGATTTTATTTGTATTTATTACATACACTGAATGCTTGTCTTGTGGGACATCCGCATAAAAATTAAATATTTGTTTCCATTTTATAACAGCCATTGTAGCATTTAAGGCATTAAGGTCGGCTATTTGAATGTTTTTATGGTATTCATCGTTTTCTTCATCATTAAACAAACTTTTCTGACCTAAGTCTTTTATCTTTTTAGATGATGATGCAGTTATTCGAAGTTGACCCATTAGCATATCATCCACCCTAATCACACCCAAGCCAACGTCAATAAATGGGATATTATTTGTTTGAAGGAAATCAAAAATAATTTTCTTCCCAAAATCATTATCTATACAAACAAATATGAAATTTAAGCTGCTTAATTCAGTTTTATTCGAGTCAGATATGTCATAACTATGAGAAATAATTTTCCTACGCATATTTGAATAAAGTGCTTGATAATAATCTGTTTTTTTCTGCCTCTCTTTTAATTTCTCTATCGATGGTGCCCCGGGAGCTCTAAATGCATTGTGTTGAAGAAAAGTATCACCATCAAAAAGGTGAATTTCCTTTACAGGTGTTTTTGCAATTAGATCAAGCACATAAGAACCAGTCCCTCCCAGACCAATAATACCAATACTTTGATTTGATAATTTCATATTAATATCATTTATTTCAGCTCGGCCTGAATTTAAATCATAATACTTAAATACCGAGTCTTCGTCTGTAATTTCAATAACTCGACGTGTTTTTTCCGTCAACGAATTGTCCAAAGATTTAGCAGGCGATGAAATTATTTTTATGTATGTAGTTACTTTCTCATATAGGTTTTGATATCCGTCCGGAATTTTGCATGAAAATGAAAAGTCAACACATATCCCATTTCCAAGATTCCGAGCTTTTCCACTTTCAATTTTCAATATAGATCCATCAATATTACAGGGAAATTCTCCAATAAAATATATTTGATGATCCATTGCTGATTCACCGGAATTATCCAACAGGTTAATCAAGGTACCTTTTTTGACCTTTCCAATACTATTTAAATATGGAATATCATGGACCAAAAGATAAGACTGCTGTATTTCTACAACCAAACCCTCATCAAAAAGCTTTTTTAACTCTGGGTTAAGATTTATCAGTGGGTGTGGCATTAAAAACCATTCCGTCTTTGATTCTTACGCTTGAACCGGCAGCCATTTCTCCTTCGGGGTTATCAACTGGTCCCATCGCATAGGTTATTAAATAAATTTTATTTGGATCTATCTGTTCGAATGCTTTTTGAATGATAACTTCAAAAGATATTATTTCATTCGGACATTCGTACGGTCGACCATTTATTATTATTACCGGTATTGTATTATTCTGATTTGCATCCATTGTTCAACTCCTTATTTTAATTTTAAAATTATCTGCAAAAGATACCTCATATTTATGAGGGTTTATAAAAATAAGGGTTTTTAAAATAATAAACAACTCAAGATAATTTAAAAAACTTTAATTTCTTAAAATTTATTTATTGCTACTTAGATTTTTTATCTCAATATTAAATTAATGAAACTGACAAAGAAACAGGGGAGTGTACTTAAGTTCATTAGTAACTTTATAATGGACCATAGCTATCCACCAACATACTCTGAAATAGCTAATGAATTTCAGGTTTCAACCACAACCATTCAAGAGTATATTGAAGCTTTGACCAGGAAGGGGTATCTCGAAAAGTTAAATGGGGTAGCACGAGGATTTGTTGTAAAAAATAAATGTCTAAATAGTTTTACAAAAACTAAATCAAACTTTAAGTTAGTGCCTATTTTAGGAAGCATCCAAGCTGGAGAACCAATATTGGCAAGCGAACATGTTTTAGGGTATGTGTCGTTTGATTATAAATTTTCATCCCAAAAGCTTTTTGCACTGTATGTAAAGGGTGATAGTATGATAGGCGCGGGAATCCTAGAAAAAGACATAGTAATTGCTCGATCACAAAATTATGCGGAGGCCGGTGAAATAGTAATTGCACTGCTTAGAGATGAGGTAACATTGAAGAGATTAAGGAGAGACAATTCCGGATACTATCTTAAAGCGGAAAATAATAAGTATAAGCCAATACGTTGCGAATTTAAGATTTTAGGTAAAGTGATCGGACTTAAAAGAAATAAGTTTGCTGTTAATCCATAAGGAGTTGTAAAATAATGTTTGTCTTTCTATCTATCTTTTTGACGAAGAGTTTAAAGTTAAAAAGTGCTATTTAATTATTAATTAAATTAAATCTGTTTAAATCCAACAAGAAAGGAGTTCATCAAATGAGTTATAAAGTTGGCGATACTGTCTGGTCAAAAAAATGAAAGTAACAAATATCGATGGTGGTCTAGGTAAGACATAAACAATGAGCATTCTGTCTCCAAAGTTTGTTGTTTTAAAATCTCCGCCAACTTCGTAAACCTTAATACAATATCGAGAAACCCGTCACGGTTCACGTCACCGGAGGCAACATCCAGTGGGTAATCATCCAAACTTTTAGAAAATCCCGGATAATTTTGACCGATATAAGAAAGGTGTTTGAGAATGAGACTCAATTGTGAACATAATTATAAATGTTATAAGTATTGATTTCATTTTGAATAATTTTAAAAAGCAGGCAGAATTAATATCTGCCTGCTTTAATCTTACTTCACCAGTAACATTTTCTTTGTTTCAACAGTATTATCTGTTATAAGCCTGTAAAAGTAAACTCCTGTAGTATATTTACTTCCATTAAAAGTTAATGAATACGTACCGGGTTTCAATCGCTCCTTAATTAGCGTTTCGACCTCTCTTCCAAGTTCGTCAAATATTTTTAGTTTCACTTCGCCTGGATTTTTTAAATCAAATTTAATATTTGTAGTGGGATTAAAGGGATTGGGATAGTTTTGATATAAATTAAATTTTTCCGGAACCGAACGGCTAATAGGTTGTATGCCTACTGGATCATCCGGAGGAACAAAGCCATATTGATTTGTTCTGTATCTGTCGTGACCATATTGTGGCCATGGAAAGTCTTCTTTAGTATAAGGAATTCCTGGAATAGTCCAAATATTGAGAAATGTTTCAAATCCAGTTCTAGTAGAGGTTGAAATTAACTCAACCGATCCGTCATTATTTAAATCTGCTAGCGAAATTGCACTAACTAAACCAATGGGCCTTAGAGGAGACCATGGTAGCCGTGACCCCTTTGGCGAATAAGCTAGAATATATCCAAATCCATTGTCTGCTGACCATCTGTTGTTAGTGATATTTAGTTCATTATTATAAGTTAATTTTCCTATTAATGCTGTAGCTTCATGTTCTCCAACTCCCAATTGTGGCCAACCATCAACTACAGTAAGATTCTCATTTAAAGCCGTTAATGTATTTCCGAATTCTGTTCCAGTGCAAAATTCTAATGTATTATTTCTATTTAGATCTCCTATAACTAAAGTTCCATAATCTTGATTTGCAATATGATATGAAACATTTAGCGCGTTTCCGCTTATATCGAGTTTCAGGAACTTATGTAGATGATCTGTGGAACCGTTAGCGGTATGATCCAATGCCACCAATATAAAAGTGGAACTCGAATGAATTTTATCGATATATAACGATGGAGATGAACTCCATGAATGATAATTTGAATCAAGTTTTAATGGCCAATTTCCGGGAAAAATGCTTCCATTATTCTTAAATACTGTTATTGCCCCAGAATCTATATAATTATTTTTGGTTCGAAAGGAAGTCGTTATGATTTCTGCGGAACCGTCATTATCTATATCTCCAATCGCAGGATTGTATTTAGCAGTGCCGGATATATACCTTGGCCATCCTGTCCTAATTGTTCCGTCAAAATTAAAAACGCAAATTTCTCCGATTTTACTCACAATAATTTCAAGTTTACCATTGTTATCAAGATCGTATAAACTTAGAAATTTAATAGGATCCATACCCCCATCACTATAATTTACAGGAAATCCTTGAAGATGATTTCCAAACCTGTCAATCACATCAATAGAATACGTATATCTTAATGCGATATCAAGAAAACCATCACCATCTACATCACCAGAAGCAATATCTAGAGGATAATCATAAAGACCTTTTGGAAATCCGGGATAATTATTTCCATCACTCTTTATAACATATAATTCCCCAATTGGTGAAGAAATCCCATTGTAATCTAAAGCAAAAAAAATTATTTCTTTTTGACCATTTTTATCCAAATCACTTATTAAGGGAATTCCTGCTTTTCTAAAAGGAGATCGGACAGAATCAATCTCGGATGGATCTATATAAAAAAGAGGAGTTTGAGCATAAATATTTCTTATTGGATTAACAATAATAAAAAAAATGAATAATAAAATTACTTTCATGATATGGGCTTTTTATGTTAACAGGCAGAAATAAATTCTGCCTGTTTGATTATTCTAATAATTAGGACCAAGTGTTACAGATGTAATAACACTCGCGCCGGAATATGAAACACTTGTTTGGCCATTTTGACCATCATTTGGCATCGCAGGATACCAAGCTTTTACTGTATAATGTCCAATAGCATGGGTCCAAGACCAACCTACTTTACCATCACTTCCAGTTGTCCCGCTTTCGACTATATTATTGTTGTCATCATAGACTTGTATTGGTTCGGCGGAAAATGGAATTTTCAAATTTGAATTTAGGTAGATCATGAAGCTAAGTTTCTGATATTAATTCTGTTAATTCTTGCCCCAGTTAACTTCTTTTGTCTTACATTAAGTTTC
>JBBSDT010000257.1:0-5089 GCA_038240405.1 Ignavibacteria bacterium | reverse complement strand
AGCTGAACGACACGGTTATTTTTAGTATCCGCAACGTACACCAGAGGTTCTCTTCCGACTAATATTGCATTAGGCTGATTGAACTGGTTCCAGGTAGGGGATTGCTGAACGTAGGTAGTTTCGCTGACCACCGGGTTACCGCCTCCGTTAGTAATGGGAAACTGCGACAGATCGGTCTTTTCAGAGCATGAACATAATATTACTGAACATAAACAAATTAGAAATAAAATATATTTCATATTAAAATCTGTAAAGAATTATTTTTTTGAAGGAAATAATAAGTTTAAGGAAAATCTTTGAGTCAGACCAAGTTCTGTAAATTTAGAAATTGAATAATCAAAGTTTGCAAAAGCAAAAGTAATAGGAAATTTTAGTCCTACACCTGCCGAATAGGTTTCCGCGTCAACATTAAATTTATATCCCCCGCGAAAAAATAAAAATTCTTTGAATGCATATTCAAGTCCTACATTTACATTCTCTGCATTGTCCGTTGGGCTATTCAATTGAATAGCAGTTGTAAGCCTGTTGTTTTTATTTAACAACGGTTCAATTGCAAACCCCAGTTGGAAATTTGTAGGTGGAGGAAATCTCTGGAAAGAATTTACAGATCTGCCACCAATCAGGTTAACGTCTCCTGAAGGGGTTACCTGTCCTCCAAAATTAGAGATCATTATTGCAAATCTGGAAGTGCCCAATCCTGTCCGGTAAAAAGTAGCAACATCACCGAGAACACCGCGCATTTTAAGAGCTCCCAGATTTTCTTCCACATATTTTACGGTTAGTCCGAATGAAAACTGCTCAGTCATCTGTCTTGCAAATGAAAGTCCGATACCAATATCAGAGAACCTGAAATATTCTCCGGTCCCTGTTGGCTGAAATTCTGTCGTAATTTTCATATCCTCAGTTCTCAAAGAAGTCACGCTTATACCCACGGCATTACTTCCTCCAAAGTGATACACTCCTCCGAAATAGTTAAGGCGGCTATCAACAAACCATTGCGTATAAGAAAAGGTTACTCCGTTTTCCTTGAAAGAAACCAGTCCCGCAGGATTCCATTGCAGGGAAGTAATATCATTAGAAACTGCAACAAATGATTCACCCATACCGGTAGCTCTTGCCCCGTTTCCAATTTTAAGAAACTGCAATGACGCCGTTCCTGTTCTTTGACCTCCGAGATTCGGAAACAATTGTGCAAATGAACTGGTAAAGCTTAATCCTGACAGCAAAATACAAATAACAAATATTTTTATTTTATATATTTTCATCCGGTCTTAAATGATGTACTTTTATTAATAAGTTATTAAAGCTTTAAAGAAATTCCGAACAAAATGCTTCTCGGTGTTAAAAATCTTGCAGGGTTAAAAGGGAATGGTGTAATAGGAGCCTGCAAATCCGGATATAACGGGTCATTGTAGCTATCAGGCGTAGGATCCCCAAATTCGTATGCCTTGCCGGTGACCGGGTTTATTATGGTGGAATTTTTTGAATTAAATAAATTTTTTATTGAAATTCCTACATCTATTTCCATTGATTTGAAGTAAATGTATTTATCAATATCCATATCTATCCAGAACCAGTTTTGTCCGACTACGCCATTTATATTATTAATATCCGAAGTAAATTCCGGTCTTCCGTTTTCAAGAGTTCCGGTCCGTACCTGCTGAGTATATCTTTTGCCGGATTGAAAAAATAACCTTGACTTGAAGGAAATGTCATCAAGAATATTTTTTCCAAAGCCAAAAATTCCTTTACCTTTTTGCAGGCTGAAGAATAAATTTGCGCTGGCCTGGAGCGGTTTATCCCAGGAAAGAAAAATCTCAGAAATTGTTTCGGCAGCTCCTGTTGTTGCTACAAGAAATCCCTGGTCTGAGTTGGAGCTTTTTCCGGTTGCGACCGAATAAGTAAAATTAAATTTTCCGTTAAACCAGCTGCCTATTCTTTTCTTGTACTCTATTTCAATTCCTCTTGACCTGGCGTAATCCTGGTTAAAATAAGTAATAAATGATTTTCCTATCAGCCTTCCGCTGTTTAATAAAATAGTTTTGGTTGCTACGTAGTCATATATATTTTTGTAATAAGCTGTGAAAGTAAATACATCGTCGTTAGTAAATTGATTTCTGATACCGAGCTCATAAGCAACTGTCGTTTCAGGATTCAGATTCGGATTTCCGAATTTTTGAAAAGTTGATTGGGCAGACTGCGGATTTATCTTTGCATACACAAACTGCGGTTTAGGCCTCTTGGAAAAATGACCGTATGAGAAAAAAAGAGTCTGATTGTTTGTAATAGGATGAGAAATTCCCAGCCTTGGTGATAAATTCAGCTTTGTACGCCTTCCGAATATATTATATGTATCTTTGTCATATGCCGCTCTTATCTGGTCAGGTATAGTCAATACATTTGGATTTTTAATGGCATCATCTACATATTTCCCCGGAAACCAATAGTCTAATCTTAAACCGTAATTCAAGATCATACCTTTAAAAGTCAGGCTATGCTGGGCATAAATATCTCCAAATGCAGGATAAACTCTATAAACATCATTGTTAAGTCCGAATGGTTTTATCCATGGCTCATATATATCAATGAGCTGCATTTCCTGAAAGCTTGTTTCAATGCCTGCTTTTAATTTACTCTTTGTATTATAATTATGGGAATAATCAAACTTTGCAGAATATTCTTCTACATAGTGATCATGCCATGTAAACGGATTTCCAACATCATAAAATCCATCCCCTGGTATCAATCCTGTTCTTATGCTGTCAATAAAATAATATTGGAATGGAGGTTTTGTAATGTCTAAAGGTTCAGTGTATTGATCCCAGTTAAGTCCGTTTGCATCAACTCTTAATTTAGTGAAAAACTTATTCAGCTTTATTTCATAAAAAGTTCTCGGGCTGGTAGTATGAGTCCAGGTTACAGTATGAAAAAAACTGTTTTGAGTATATGTATTGGCATTATCCAGGATTTTTTGGAAATCGTACTGATATCCGGGTGAAGGCTCAACAAATTCCAGATTTGTCTGCAGTGTGCTTGAGTTTTGATTTATTGCAACAGATTGGTTGAAAGAATATCCGAGCTTCATGGTTGGAGTGAATTTCCAGGTAGCTTTTCCAAGCCAGTACCAGTTATTATCCTGTCTTGGTGAAAATTTTGTGCCACCGAAAGTTGAGGAATAAACTCTGCTCGCTTTGTAACCTCCGTTGTTTACAAAAAAACCATCAGACAATCCCATAAAAAAGCTTCCAAAAAGTGTAATCTCTCCGGGTGGTTTTATCCTCAATGCCTTAAATAAATATTTTGAAATTGGTTCAGGTCCTCCCAGATTTATTTCTAACTGATCCGTATTAAAGCTTGAACCAACATTTTTTCCGGTTCCGAAATTATCACGCTTATAAGAAATGTACAGGTTAATATCATTATACTTGCCTTCCTTGGTTCTTACATTGACAACACCGCTGGTTGCCTGCCCAAATTCCGCATTATACCCGCCGGTAATTACCTCAACTTCTTCAAGTGAATTTGCAGATAACTGCAGTCCGTAACCTGTCCCTGAAAGTGGATCCTGTACTGACACTCCATCCACCAGGAATGAATTTTCATAATTTCTTCCTCCTCTGATGTGTATTTCATTATCATCTTTAACAACGCCTGCCTGCTGGGTGATTACATCAGTGACATTTGTAACAATGGACTTTGAAATTTCATCACTTGAAACAATATGATTGCTGCTGGTCTGTTCAATGTCCATAAGCGGCCTGTCTCCAACTACCTCAATCTCCTGATCAACTGAAAAGGATGTGGACTTCAGTGTTATATTAAATTCTTTATTTTCACCTGCCTTAATTTTTACATCCGTATATTCTACGGTTTTAAAGCCTTCTGCGGAAATCTGGAGGGTGTAACTTCCCGGAGTGATATTCTCAATCTTATATTTTCCAGAATTATCAGATGCTGCACCCAGATAAGTGCCTTTAAGTTTTAAAGTAACACCATCGAGTGGAATTTTTGCAGAATCAGCTATTATTCCGTATAAAGAACCTGTAGCATCCTGAGAATACAGATACGATGAGATAAGGAAAAGAAATAAAGTCAGTAAATATTTTTTCATAATATTATTACTTTAAACTTTTTAACCAAAAATAAAATTAGTTGTACCCAAATTCCTGGATCAAAATTTTCTTAAACAAATTTTTCGAGGCGTTAACGTCACCATTAAGAAAATAAACAGGTAAAGTCATAAGAACTACCTTCGGATTAACCGGGGAATCTTTTATTGCGACTACTGTATTTTCCTGGCATGGAGTGCCCAGAGGCAGTCTGTAAATTATTTGTACGGGTGAAGTTGTTTTAATCCCCCGCACTCTCTGTATTGTAGAACTTACCTGCAGAACGGGATAAGTATTATCCTCATTTAATAAACTTACACTTCCCACAAGTGGAAGAGTACATGAAGAAATGCTGTCAATAGGTGCAAAATTTATTAACGAACCCTGAATTTGCGTTTCAGCATTTGGCAATCCGGTTGTAAAAAATAATTTCCCGCCCGCAAGAATATAAAAAGGAAGGGAATTTTGCGCCAGTTCAAAATTTGTATTATCTATTGTTATATTCCCCCTGCTTCCGCTCCATACTATTATTTGAAACAACTTCAGCGTTTCAATGAACATGGGGTTAACAATCTTAGGAATCAATTTACCTCCGCGTGATTTTATATCCAGTACATCATAATGTATTGTATCAAATGCGACGGGGAAATATGCTGAAGCAATCCCGAATTCGCTAAGTGTCATATCTTTTATAAAAAGGATTTTTGACCGGACTTCTTTTACATACCACGTGCTGCTGGTATCAGGCATTCTTACCACAGGGCTGAGTGCGCCTGCATTATCTTCAGCTCTCAGGTACAGAATGTTATTTGAATTCAAAAGAAGTCCGCTGGTCCTGGTAAGAGTTAGCAGGTTCTGAGTGCCGGGAATTCTTGTAAAATGATTAGTATCATTCAGTGACCACTGAAAATATCTTATTGTTTCATTCCCGTCAGGATCTGTGCCCGTCCATTTAAAAGTTGCTACCGGAAATGTAGTGT
>JBBSDT010000256.1:0-5125 GCA_038240405.1 Ignavibacteria bacterium | reverse complement strand
TGTGCCGCCATGCCTTTCATCATCTTATTTCTGACACTATACGGCCTGCAATTCGTGGCAAACCCGCTTGTAGAATACTCATTTATATGTCTTAGCCTAGTATTAGGCTCTTTTACTTTCAAACACGGATATTATAAACACCACAGAAAAATATATCCTTTTGCAATTTTCCTGACAGGCTTTTTAATTGTCCTGGTTGGTCATTACTTTTTCCACAATCATTCGCATGAAGCTCTATTGGAAAATCAACCTGATCACGTCACTGATGGGATTTTATTTATGGTTGCACCAATAGGAGCAGTTACAATCGCAATTTCTCATTTAATAAACAGAAGGTTGTCAAAAAATTCAAGCACCTGTTCCGTAAATAAATCATTGATCATTGATGGACAACCGGCAAAATAGTCATTCGATCCTCGCTAAATTCTTCAGCTTTTATTTGAAAATGTTAAAGACTATGTTGGATACTTCAGGAATGAGATTCAAATCCATTGCTTTAATACTTGCGGTAATGTTCTTCATTCTTTTTGGCGGAATGGAATTTATGCACCACCATTCCGGAACACATAATGAGGATAATTGCCAGGTTTGTGCATTATCAAATACTTTAATAAATTCCTTTGTACAATCAAAATGTGTTTTTCTAAGAAATAATACATTTGTCAAACTTCATTTTGTCTTTAATCTTTCTGTAGTTGAACTTAAAGTTCAGAATACAAATACAGGCAGGTCCCCTCCGTTTTCCGTTTAAATACTTCATAGTTTCATTTAGTTAACGTTTTGTTGACCACATAAAAAGTAAAAAATTTATCAATTATACTTTTTATTTTATTCGTTAATGAGATTTCTGATCACCTATATTAATAGCCAAATTTAAACCGGAAAAAAAAATGAACTTATTCAAATATAAAACAAGGGTTGTTTTACTCATCCTACTTTCATTATGTCTATACCAAAACGGGAAATGTTTGACTTTTCCAAAAGATGATTTCCATTTAATCATTTCAGTAAATGATTTTAATACCAAAGTACCTCTTGAGCAGGTGAGAGTTACATTGAGAAAGAACGGAGAATTGATTGAAAATAAAGTTACAGATTCAAGAGGACAAACAACCTTCGAAGAATTAAATCCGGGTAAATATTCAGTGATAGCTAATTATATCGGATACATCACATATTCGGATACTCTTGAGCTACGACAGGAATTGACAAACTTGCGGATAGAGCTTAAAGAGGAGAATTTAACTACACAGGAAATAATTGTACAAGGAAGTAATGAAGGATCTGCAAATAATATTGACAAGAGTTCAGGCAATCAGGTCTTTCAATCCGAATATTATCATGCCCCACCGAGCTCAAGAATGACAAATCTTATTCAGCAAAATTTAACCGGATCAGTAAAAGCGCCAACGGGAGAAGTTCATATTCGGGGTCAGCACGGAGAGTTCACTTATTATGTTGACGGGATACCTGTTCCGCTCGGCGTATTCGGAGGATTGAATGAAGTTGTAGATCCGAAAGTAATAGACAGGATTACTTTTTTAAGCGGAGGCTTTCCTGCTGAATACGGCGGTCAGATGGCTGCCATCATGGATATTCAAAACAGAGTTCCCTCCGGAAGATTTCATTTAAATTTATCAAGTTATATAGGCAGCTTTTTGGTGTTTAATGGAACAAAACCTTTTTCTCCCCGTAATGAAGTTCCTACCGGACAATCAAGCAACATTGCTGGTGATACGCTGGGTGGCCGAGTTGGACCTTTCAGAAGTATAAATTCCAACGGTCAGGATATTTCATTGAGCAATCATAGCGGCAAATTCGGATATTTTATTTCAGGTTCCAGGCAGCAAACCGACAGAAGAATAGATCCGCCGGTTTCTAATTTGTTCAATGATAAGGGTTCCGATTATTTTCTTTACGGAAAATTTGATTATCTAATTGGTAAAAAAGATTACATTACTGCAAACTTGAATTACGGAAAGACCGATACCGAGGTTCCCTTCGACATTACTGAACAGGGTTTCTCTCCTGATAATCAGAAAACTACAAATTCATATCAGACATTTACATACTATCATTCTATTTCCACAAAAAAGGACAACGAAAGCAAGCTTCTCGTAGGTTTTTATGGAAGACAGGGTGGCCTTTTATTTACACCGGGTACCCAAAGCCCCGTATCATTTCAATTCATAGGTGACAGCGCTTTATATGCTTTATCTGAAGACAGAAATTTTTCAACAATCGGAACACGAATTAAATTTGACAAACGCGTATCCGGTAAATTTGAAACAAATTTTGGACTGACTTTTAGCGCAACCAGCGGCAGCGAACACTTTACCTCAAGAGACAGTGTTGGAAATTCCGGTCCTTCCCTTCTGACAAATTATAAGGGATCTGATTTTGGAGCTTTTACAGAAGGTCAGTATATTCCTTTTAAAAAATTTCGTCTGGATCTGGGTGTCAGATATGATCAACACATCGCTCCTGATGCACCTCTGCAAAAACAACTCAGTCCGCGCATCAGGGCAAACTTCTTTTTCGATAATGCTAATACCGCGTATCTGTATTACGGGAGACTATTTATGCCAAATAATATCGAAGGATTACGAACTATTTCTTTAAATGTAGATTCGGCGGGATCGCCGACACTTCCGGAAAGAGATGATTTCTACGAAGCAAGCTATATCCACACTTTTAAATTCGGATTAGTATCGAAGCTTGCACTCTTTTATAAATATTCCTCACCCGGAGTTGACGATCAAACAGTTGGCTCAAGCTCGATTAAAACTCCGGTAAATATAGAGAAGGTAAAAAATACAGGTATCGAAGCTTCACTTTCTTATACTAGTCCACGTATCCCGTTTTCAGCATATGTGAATGCATCTGTAATACACTCGTGGGGCTCGGGAGCAATTACAGGAGGATTTCTTCCGATAGATGATGCCGGATCAGCTACAGATCTTGACCATGACCAGCGATTATCGGTAGTTGCCGGATTAAATTATCAACCTAAAAAGTGGTTTGCCAATTTGATTGCAATATATGGTTCGGGATTGACAAATGGAAATCCAAATGGTACAGAATTTAAAACCGGTCTTTTTGATTTTAATCCTGATGCTCACGTTTCTCCATCAATCACATTTGATCTTTCCGGAGGCTATAGCTTTCAATTGCTTAAAACAACTGTATTAGAACCGTCAATATATATTACAAATTTATTTGATAACGCTTATCTTTTAAAAGGAGCATTTTTCAGCTCGGCAAGTTATGGAGAAAGAAGAAATGTTGTTGTAAAACTTGGCTTCCATTTTTAGAACTTTAAGATTTCGGCTAAAGTAAATAAACAAGATTATATTTTTATAAATTCAGCGGGATAAAATCAGTCACGATGTCCGTGAATGAAAAATACATAGATATAACAAATCTTATTAACGAGGAATTCTTAAGGAATATCCGGAAGTACGGGGATAAGATAAAATGCGGAAAAGGATGCTCACAATGTTGTAATAAGATTTTTAGTATTACACTTTTAGATTCATTTATAATAAAAAAATATTTTACGACGCTTTCCGAAGAAGAAAAAAGTTTTCTTAAGAATAAAGCCCGATTATATAAAGAGAAATCAAAAGCTTTCAAAGCTGAAGCAAAAAAGGATTTAGATTTTATCTCTCCCTGTCCTGCGCTGGATGATGAAGGAAGTTGTATGATATATGAGGCAAGGCCGGTCATATGCAGGAGGTTTGGCACGCCTATATATGATTACAAGAACCCTGCAAAAATTTATGCCTGTGAACTCAACTTTAAAAGCGGCGAAGAAATTTCTGACAATGAATTAATCGACAGACAAACGATTATAGGAAAAATGTGGGATGAAATGAAAACTGAATTCAATGTTGAAATGAAAAACGAGGAAAAGATTTCAACTACAATAGCAGAAGCAATTATTTCAGCGTGAAAAATTTACTGTTATTTTTTCCTGTAGGAAATCTTTTTGGGACTTGTAAATTGTCTTATACCTTCAACCGAACCGATGTATCCAAATCCACTTTGTTTAACGCCAACCCATGGAGTTCCTGATACTCCGCCAATCCCCTGATTTACTCCAATCATCCCGGATTCGATTCTCTGAGCTAATTGTTTCCCCTTTTCCAGATTCTTTGTCCATATGGTTGCTCCCAAACCAAAAGTAGAGTCATTAGCTTTATCGATAGCTTCATCGGCATTTCTGACTTTCTGAATACATATAACAGGACCAAATGTTTCAGAAACCATTATATCATGCTTTTCACTTACATTAGTTATTATTGTTGGCTGAATAAAAAATCCGTCACCTTCAATTTTATTTCCCCCATAAATCACTTTTGCTCCTTTTCTTTTGGCCTCTTCAATCTGGTTAATTACATGTGTTCTTTGTACATCGCTTACCATTGGTCCCATGTCTACTTCATCGAATCCGCTACCTACCTTGTATTTTTTAACTTCCTGTAAAACTAATTTTTCAAATTCCGCAGCGATTTTGTCTTCAACGTAAATCCTTTCAACTGATACGCAAACCTGACCGGAGTTTCTTAATGAACCATGCACGGCATATGGAACTGCTCTTTTCAAATCAGCATCCTTGAGAATTATCATAGGATCTTTTCCTCCAAGTTCCAAAATAATGCGATTTAATTTTTTGGAACACACTTCCATTATCTTTTTACCCACCGCCTGAGAACCGACAAATGCTACCATATCTATGTCTGAGTTAATTACAAGTTCACCAACTTCTTCTGCTCCCTGAAGTAAATTGATAACTCCTTTAGGCAGATACCTGTTATAAATTTCATAAAGCGCTTTTCCTGTCATGGGTGTATTTTCAGAGGGTTTAAAAACCACAGTATTCCCCATTAGAATTGCAGGAGTCAGTAAGGATTCGGGCATTCCTACGGGAAAATTCCAGGGTGTTATAACTGCCACAACTCCTAAAGGTACCCGGTGAACTTCTGTAATCAGGTTATCTTCCTTGTGAATTTCAGTTTCCGCTGCTTTCTCAGCTAATTTAATATTTTCTTCAATTGAGAAGGCAGTTCCTTCGCACTCCCCTACTGCAGATTTATAAATCTTACCCATTTCTTTAGTTATT
>JBBSDT010000255.1:0-5148 GCA_038240405.1 Ignavibacteria bacterium | reverse complement strand
ATTTTAAAAAAAATACTGAAGCGCGGAGGTGTAGAATTAGCAACTGATCTCTGGAAAATCTGGGAGCTCGAAGGTAATTTCAAATCTTATTTCAGAGAAAGAATTTCAGTGCTTTTGGATAAAATTAATATTGAAAATGCCAACACAAGGATAAGGGCATTTAAGTCAATTTACTGGGCACCACGATGGACAAGTGCAAACATGGTTGTTTTTAGCAATTATAGACCCTTAGCTTTGCCGTATTATGACGATGAGCTATGTAAATTTATCTGCACAATTCCCGAACATCTTTTGTCGGGGAGAAAGATTCAAATTAATTATATAAAAATGAAAAATCCTCTTCTTGCCAAAATACCCTGGCAGACGTATGAACCCTGCAATTTATATAATTTTGAAAATTTCAGGAGGAAGAATATGTTGCCATTAAGAGCTCTTAAAAAGGGGAAAAGGATAATTAATGAAAATATTTTTGGAAATAAGTATACAACACGCAATTGGGAGATTCAATTTCTTGGCAAAGAAAATGATAAGAATTTACAAAAATATCTCTTTGAGAATAATTCATTTCTAGAATTAATTTCACCAAAAATTATAGAAGAATTTTATTACAAATTTAAGAAAGAAGATTCAGTCACTTATTCGCATCCGCTAAACATGCTCTTAACACTGTCGATGTTTTCTAAAAATAACCTTTAAAAATAGATTAATTGGGATTACGGGTGGCAATATATTCCGGAACTATTCCCTCAACAACCTTTATAGAAAATTTAATAGAAGGGTTGTCAGCTAAAGGTTTTGAGATTTATTTATTTGGCAAGATTGCCAGAAAAGTCAACTATACTAAAAATGTAAAAATTCATTCAACTCCTGATTCTGATATATTACTCTTATTTTTTGTGTTGAAAGAATTTATAACCTTATTATCTAAATCTCCTAAATTATTTAAATTAAGCATTCAGAAAATATGGAATAGAAGAAAAAAATTTAAACAATTTTTTAAGGAAGCAGGAGTAATACTACCTATAATAAACAATCAACCACAAATTCTTCATATACAATGGGCAAAAGTAATTAACAAATATCCGGAATTATTCGAGTTATTAAATTGCAAATTCGTGTTGAGTCTAAGAGGAGCTCACATAAATTACTCTCCAATTGCAGATGATAGACTTGCTGAATCCTATAAAAAATATTTTCCAATGATTGATGGTTTTCATGCGGTATCAGAAGCAATAGCAAAAGAAGGAATGAAATACGGAGCTGATGACTCTAAAATAAAAGTTATTTATTCAAGTGTTAAAGAGGAATTATTTAAGTCAAATATTAAATTATACAAAACCGATCAAACGCTTGAAATTGTTTCCATTGGCAGGTTTCATTGGAAAAAGGGATATAATTATGCTTTAGATGCAATGAAACAACTGAATAATGAAAATATAAATTTTACTTATACAATTATTGCACAAGATGAAATCTCAGAAGAGATTCTATTCATGGTTAAAGAATACAACCTTGAAAAGAAGGTTACCATTCTCAGTGGTCTTTCTTATGATGATTTGATTAACAAACTCGGAAAATCTAATATACTTTTACTTCCAAGTGTAGAAGAAGGAATTGCCAATGTTGTGCTTGAAGCGATGGCTGCCGGAGTATTTATTATTACAACAAATTGCGGGGGAATGAATGAGGTAATCAAGGATAATTATAACGGATATATCGTCGCGGTAAGAGATCCGGAAATGATCGTAAATAAAATTAAGCAATTTATTAGTCTGAGTAGTGAGTCTCAAAAATCCATATTAGAAAATTCAAAATTGACGATCAAAAATAAATTTAATCGGGAAAGACAAATTGATAGTTTTTCCGGTCTATATTCATCATTACTTCATTAATGAAGATAGGCTTGGTATTGCCTGATGTACCGCAGTATTCGGAAACATTTTTTAACATTAAGATTAAGGGGCTGCTTCAATCCGGCTTTGATGTAATAGTCTTCAGTGGAACTAAAACAAAACAAAAATTTTTTTTTGATCATGCTAATGGATACCCGATTTATACGGGCAAACCCCTGATGCAAACGTTTTTGTTTGGTATTGTATTGGCAACCACATTTATTTTTAACATGCGGCGAAGTTTAAAATTATTTACCCTGGAAAGAAATGAAGGAAGATCAATTGTTTCAACTTTAAAGATAATTTACATGAATGCCCACATATTACATAACAAGTTGGACTGGTTGCATTTTGGCTATGCAACAATGACATTAAACAGGGAAAACGTGGCTAAATCTATCGGCGCTAAAATGGGAGTTAGCTTTAGGGGTTATGATATTAATATTTATCCCTTAAAACATCCCGGCTGTTATAATCTCATGTGGAAAAATGTCAATAAGATTCATTCCATCTCAAATTATCTTTATGAAAAAGCTTTATCGCTGGGTCTGTCTTCAGAAAAGCCCTTTGATAAAATTAGTCCAGCAATTGACCTACAAATGTTTGAAATGAAGGAAGAGCCGGGAAAAATTGATGCACCCTTAAGAATCTTAACAATCGGGAGACTAAATTGGATTAAAGATTATGAAACAGCAATTTCCGCAATGAAAATATTGAAAGATAATGGTGTAGACTTTACTTTTAAAATCATAGGAACGGGTAAAGACATGGAAAGATTAAAATTCGCCGTTCATCAATTAGATTTAAAAGAAAAAATATTTTTTCTGGGACAAATATCGCATAAAGAAATTGCAGAAAAAATGAAGGAATCAAATGTATATATACAAACAAGTTTAGAGGAAGGTTTTTGTGTTTCTGTTCTGGAAGCTCAAGCATCAGGATTACTTTGCCTGGTAAGTGATGCCAGAGGGTTAAAAGAAAACATAATTAATGAGATTACAGGATGGGTAGTGGCTAAACGAAGTCCAAAGAAGCTTGCAGAAAAAATAATGGAAATAAAAAACCTTTCTCCGGACAAAAGAAAGGAAGTCGCATTAGCCGCACGTAAAAGAGTGAAGGATAATTTTAATATTGAAATGCAAAGAACAAAATTTAACAACTTTTTTTCCAATTGAATGTTAAAGCAAAATCAATAAAAGGATAAAAATCATATTATTATAATTCCAGGGAAGAATCGAAGCCTGATTAAAAGATATGCTCGCAAATGAAAGTACTTATTACTCAATCTAATTATATCCCATGGAAAGGTTATTTTGATTCAATAAACTTTGTCGATAAGTTCATAATTTATGACGATATGCAATATACCAGACGTGATTGGCGTAATCGTAATAAAATTAAGACAAAGGATGGAGTTCAATGGTTAACTATTCCGGTGGAAGTCAAAGGCAAATATTTTCAAAAGATAAATGAAACAAAAATTACAGAAAAGGATTGGGGTAAAAAACATTGGAGCAGCATTTTTCATAATTATAAGAAAACCAAATATTTTCACGAGTATAAGGATATTTTTGAAGAATTGTTTTTAAATAATGACGATGAATACTTAAGTTCAATCAATCAAAAATTTTTGAAAACAATTTGTAAAATATTAGGAATTAAGACTGAAATGATTTCCTCAGGGGAATTCAAATTACTGGAAGATAAGAACGAAAGACTTGTGGACATATGTAAAAAATTGGGAGCTACGGATTACTATTCAGGGCCGGCAGCTAAAGCATATATGGATGAAACTTTGTTTAATAAAGAAAACATTAACGTTCATTACTTTGACTATAACGGTTATTCCGATTATCATCAGTTGTTCGGTACTTTTGAACACGCAGTAACTATAATCGATTTAATATTCAATGAAGGGCCAAATGCCACACAATATATGAAATCTTTTAAATAGGATGAAAAATAAAAAGGTTATAATAGTAGGCAATACATCAAATGCAAGATTAGCTAAATATTATTTTACAAATGACTCGGAATATGAGGTTTCCGCGTTTGCTGTTGATGAAAGGTATATTAACACCGATATTTTTGAGGAACTTCCCGTCACTGATCTCGAAAGTATAAATTCGAAATTTCCTCCTTCTGATTTTGAAATGTTTGTAGCGGTTGGTTACTCTGATATGAATAAGGTAAGAGAAAGGCTATACAATGAATGCAAGGATAAGAATTATAAGATGGCTAATTATATTAGTTCGAAGTGTTCATTTCTTACGCAATATCCAACCGGGGATAATTGTTTTATTCTTGAAGACAATACCATACAACCATATGTGAAAATTGGAAACAATATAGTTTTATGGAGCGGAAATCATATTGGTCACGATGTTATAATAGAAGACCATTGCTTTATAACTTCCCATGTTGTTGTATCGGGTTTTGTAACAATTAAGAATAACTGTTTTCTCGGAGTAAACTCAACTATCCGTGATGCAGTTACAATTTTCCCTGAAACATTAGTTGCCGCCGGAGCAATTATAATGAAAGATACCATCGAAAGAGGAGTCTATCTACCTGCACGTTCGACTCTGTTTGATAAAAAAAGTGATGAAATAAAAATTTCTTGAATCAGTGATGCTAAAATGGAAAAAGCTTGGACTAATTTTTTGTCCGGATAATAACCACAAATGGATGGTGTCCCATGCAGCAAATACGGTTGCAGAATATATTCATGGGGATATTTTCAGAATCTATTTCAGTTGCCGCGATAGTATCCAAAGAGCTCATATCGGATTTATTGAAATTGACATTACCTTCCCTTCGAAGATTTTAAGAATTGCCGATAAACCTGTGCTGAAACCCGGTGATACAGGATTATTTGATGATAGCGGTGTGTCATTATCATGCATTAGAATTATTAACGAAAAAAAATATTTATATTATCTTGGATGGAATCTGGGTGTAACTGTCCCATGGAGAAATTCGATCGGATTGGCAATATATGATGAAAGAAAAAATCAATTTACAAAGTATACAAAAGCTCCTATAGTTGATAGAAATGAAGTAGACGCTTATTCAGTTTCGTATCCGTTTGTCTTTGCAGAAAACGGACTTTTTAGAATGTGGTATGGATCGAATTTGAAATGGGGTTCAGAAAAAGAAGATATGGCTCATGTTATTAAATATGCTGAATCAAAAGATGGTATTCATTGGGAAAGAAACGGAAAGATTTCTTTGAATTTTAAAAATGATTCGGAAT
>JBBSDT010000254.1:0-5180 GCA_038240405.1 Ignavibacteria bacterium | reverse complement strand
CAAAAGTGGATATTCCGAAGTGAATGGACTTAAAATGTATTACGAGATTCAGGGTCATGGAAAACCACGTGTATTATTTCATGGCGCCGGCTCAACTATACAAACTACTTTCGGTAGAGTACTATCGTTAATTGCAAAGAACAGACAGGTAATCGCGGTTGAATTACAAGCTCATGGACGAACAGAAGATAGAGATACGCCTTCATCCTTTGAACAAGATGCTGATGATGTTGCAGCACTTTTGCCAAACCTGAACATTTCAAAAGCAGATTTTTTTGGCTTTAGCAATGGCGGTAATTCAGCCATGCAAATTGCAATCAGGCATCCTGCATTTCTTCCATACCGGAATACATTCTTCAATTGTTAAGAGCGTAGAAATTTTTTCTTTGATGTAATTAAAGTATCCATTTCAATTCAATGTTTCATATTCAAATGTTCAATTTGTTGTTTAGTAAAATGTAGTTGCAGTAGCAGAATAATGTCGGGACGAAGTCCCGGCAACCACATCTAAATATTGGGGTTGTTTATCCTGATGAAAGTATTAAACGTACAAATTAGTATCAATATTAAAAAAGTAAAGAAAACTTAAAACTTATCTTGGGATAAAAGTTCGCATTCCAAGATCTTTAGAAAAACCATATTCGACCCCGTTCGAAATGAATAAGTCTTTTCATTTTTTAAGCAATGAAAATAGCTTGCAAGTCAAAAAAAATCTAATTGGTTTATTTAAAGTATTATTTGTATTTTTTGAAATATTAAACCGGATTCACTTCCGGATTGCGTTTTCCACAGCATATTCTTCCATGAATATTCCAAAATACAGGAAGCACATAGTTTTATTGGATCGTTACCGGATTGATTGCAAGTTTTCTCATAAGTCTTACGGGTACTTTTTTCCCGTCGCAAAGTGATACACAAACTATCCTTTTTAAGTTAGATGCTCTTTTTGCAATCTCTGCTTTTGCCTGCCTGGGAGCAAAGGCTACAACAGAACATTATGACATTCCGGCTGCAGGATTTAATGTGCTGGCAATATCCCAGGGATTGTTTCTTGCAGAAATAGACAAACCCCGGCAATGGAATTATGAATCGGCAACGACTGCCGTTCTTTTCATGATTCCTTCCTTTATTATGATTTCGTACTATACTAAGTTTCCAAAGTGGCTTAGGATTGGAGGGATAATCTCTGTATTACCGTTTATCATAATGATCCTACTTAGATACGAAGTTCTTTACGAGAATACTTTGATAGCGGAAAATATTATATATCTAATTTATCAGGTGATTACTCTTTGCTGGGCATGGCAGGTGTGGAAAGAGAATTAGCCTGCTTTATCTTGAAAAACCTTCAACCGGAATCATGAAAACTCCTCCGCCTTTACTTAATGCTTTTTTTGCCTCTTCATCAGGCTTTCCGTAAACAGTCATTTTTTCCGGATCTGCAAGCGCCATTAATCTCCGGGCAAAATTCTTTCTGAATGCATCAAGATGGATAAGCACAGCGGCAGAATCTTTATATCTCTCATATAGATGACATTTCTTTCCGTCCTCACTTATAAACCATTCATAGCTCAAGGCATCCGGTTCGCTGTCCTTTGTCTGATCGGTCATTTCTTTCATCAGTGACTTTAGATTTTCCAGTTCACCATCCTTAACTTTTAATTCAAAAAGCCAGTATATGATTTCATTCATTTGTTAATCATCTCCTTTATTTATTAATTTTATTGAAATGTAATTTTACCGGACAAATTATACCATTCATGTTTTAATTACAATTGAAATTAATATTTGGTGATTTGACAAGTTTGACATAGCCTATATGTTGATAAATTACTTATTGGAACCGGGCAGAGAAAAAATTGTCCTCTTGTGATAAATATATTGGATTAGGGAATGTCAGGAATTGTTACAATTCTCTGAAATGAACTTTTATTTCGAGTTTAATATTTACTCAACAATCCGGATTTTTACATGCTGACTCTATAATAAAATTGATTATTCCTTTAAATATCTTTAATTTAAGATATCCCAAAATTCAAGGAGGTTGTCTTCTTCGAGCATGATTATAAAAATAGATATAGCAATCAAATAAATTATTTAAATGGTAAGGTGCTTGTTTTAAATCAAAACTACGAGCCACTTACTATCTGCAATGTGAGGCGGGCGGTTGTTCTTATTTATCTGGGCAAAGCTGAAGCGATATATTGTATAGCCGAAAGAAAAGTTTCAAGTGTCCATACAAGTTTTGATTGCCCGAGTATTGTCAGGTTAATTTTCTTTGTCCGGGTGCCGTTCAAAAAAATAATTTTATCCAGGAAAAATATATTACGCAGAGACAGTCACAGGTGCCAGTATTGCGGCACTACTTCAAATCTTACCGTTGACCACGTGCTTCCAAAGTCAAGAAGCGGTGAAGACAGTTGGGAGAATCTTACAACTGCATGTGTACGATGCAATAACAAAAAAGGGAACAGGACTCCTGATGAAGCAAAAATGCTGTTGATCAATTTACCTAAAAGACCTTCCCATATAACCTTTATTAAAAATTTTGCAGGAAGAATTGACGACGAGTGGAAGCCCTATTTGTATATGTAATACTGAACCATAAATCAGTGGCATCAGGAATTCATTCGTAGGTAGTTTCACTCCACTAGAACTGTTTATATCAATTCATTTTTTAAATACTAAAATTTAATTTTATTCTTTAATGGAAAAATATTTATTATATATTAACGGAGAGTTTAAAGAATCAAGCGACGGAAAAACGTTTGATGCTCTTAACCCGGCAACTGAAGAAGTTTTTGCAAAGGTTTCGCAGGCAACAATTGAAGATACCCGAGAGGCAGTAGATGCAGCACGAAAAGCATTTGACAGCGGAGTATGGAGTGATTTGCCGGGAGAGGAACGAAGCCGCATTATGAAACAGATAGTCGACAAAATTAATGAGAATGCAAAAAAATTAACTGAACTTGAGGTAATGGATTCGGGCTCTACAATAAAAAAAGCTGGTGAAGATGTATTTCTTTCGGCGAAGAGCTTAAATTATTTTGCAAAATTAGCTTCTTTGAATCTTGATGAAAATGTTGAAGGCTTATCAAAGGCTGGTGTAAGTAAGAATATTATCCGCAGAGAACCTGTAGGAGTCTGCGCTCTGATAACACCTTGGAACTTTCCCTTAAAAATGGCGATATGGAAATTAGGACCGGCGCTTGCCGCAGGCTGTACGGTAATTTTGAAACCGGCAATGGAAACTTCGGTTGCTGCCAGCGAGCTTGCCAGGCTGATTAGCGAAACTGACATTCCCAAAGGAGTTGTAAATATTATTACTGGAAAAGGAAGCATTATCGGAAGTGAGCTGGTTTCAAATCCAAAAGTTGATAAGGTTGGTTTTACCGGTTCAACGGAAGTAGGAAAGATTATAATGAAAAATGCCGCTGATAATTTAAAAAAGATAACTTTGGAATGTGGAGGCAAATCTGCCAATATAGTACTTGATGATGCGGACCTGGATATGAGCGTTGACGGAGCTATCTATGCGGGCTTTTACCACCAGGGACAGTGCTGCGAAGGCGGGACTCGCCTGCTCGTTCATGAAAAAATCTATGACGAATTTATTGATAAGCTTAAAAATAAAATGAGCAAAATGAAGATTGGTGATCCTATGGATAAAACAACCGATGTAGGTCCCGTTATCAATAAAAATCAATTTGAAACAGTAATGGATTATATAAGAATTGGAAAGGAAGAAGGAGCGGAAATTTTAACGGGAGGTAATAAAGTCGGAAATAAAGGATATTATATTGAACCCACGGTTTTTATTAATACAAATAATAAGATGCGGATATCACAGGAAGAAATTTTTGGTCCGGTCATTACTTTGATTAAATTTAAGGACGACGACGAAGCTGTCGCAATTGCTAATGACTCTATTTATGGGTTGGGGGGAGCTGTATGGTCGGGAAATGATGAAAGAGCTCTTAATGTTGCCAACAGGCTTCGAACGGGTACTGTATGGATAAATGAATATCATCTCCTAAGTGACCGCGCTCCCTTTGGCGGTTACAAGCAAAGTGGAATAGGCAGAGAGTTCGGTCTGGATGGTCTGAAGGAATATACGGAGTCCAAACATATACACATCGACGAAATAAAGGACAGGAAAAAGAAATTCTGGTACGCCACAGTAGTCCCTAAAGATTGAATAAACCGCCTACTTTTAGTTTAATATTATATTTGGAATAAGTAATTCAATCTATCTCTTCATTCTGAAACAAATTCTTTTCACCTTATCATTTTATAAATGTTTGCAAAGGTCATCAGAGGTAAAAACTGTTCACTGGTAAGATTTAAGAATGGCGATGAAAAGTTAGTCAGCATGATTTATAATTTGTTTAACGAAAAAGAAATCGAGGAATACTTAAACCCGGAATATTTGAATTACAAAACAAAAAGCAAGATCCGGAAATGGATACAAAATAAAACTGACAATCCGGTTGAGGTCTGGTTCGTAATAGTATCAAATCGTAACTATGCAGGCTATGTCTGCTTTAAATGGAGAGTTCATTATAATGAAGCTTGCGAAATCTCCACTGCAATTGACAGGCAGTACCGTGGACTGAAGCTGGGATTTGAATCGTCCAAACTCTTGATTGATTATATAAAGCAATTAAGGATGTTCAAATATATTGTAGGTTACGTGCATAAAGATAATATGAAGGCTGCCAATAATCTTAAGAAAGTCGGATTCAGACTCGCAACCAGACTTGGGAAAATTGTTACAATGCAATTTTATAACGAAGACGGTACAAGCTCAACAGGGCAGAAATACCATTTGTATGCGATTTATGAAAAGAAAAAATGATTATGGATGATTTTATTTTTATACTTTGAGATTACACTGATTGAATTTTACAAGTCGGTCAAATAATTCAAAATCAAGGTGAAGGTGTTCGGAAAATACTTCGAAAATAACTTATAAATAAAATATTCAATAACTATATTGAGATAATAATAAATTTGTTTTGTATGGGTAATAAAAATAAGGTGCTATATGATTTATAGTGGAAAAAAGTATCAAGAAATATTAGCTTTGCAGAAAAAACATGAACAGCAAAGAAATATTTCAAATGGCATTACAATTACCAGAGCCATGGTATGTAAAAGAGATAGAATTTAAGGAAACT
>JBBSDT010000253.1:0-5183 GCA_038240405.1 Ignavibacteria bacterium | reverse complement strand
TAAAATTAAAATATATAAGTTGGATCAAAATTTTCCTAATCCATTTAATCCAAAAACGATAATCAGTTATCAAATACCATTTCCCAATTATGTATTATTAAAAATTTATAACATTCTTGGAAAAGAAGTAGCTACTCTGGTTAATGAAAAACAATTAGGCGGAATTTATAACGTGAAGTTTGATGCGGGAAATCTGGCCAGTGGATTTTATTTTTATAAATTGTCTGCCTGGGATCCGGGCTCCAACCAGAGCTTTATTGAAACAAGGGAAATGTTGATTCTTAAATAAGGATTTAGAATTTTTAATGAATAACCCTCTTACCTAATTGATAAATCTAAGATGATGAAAACAAACAAGAAAATGATTTTTCTTTTTTTAGCCTGTACTCTTTGTTTCGTTTTGGGCTTTTTTATGGGCGAACGAAATAATAAGCTTGAGAAAGATGATATTCTTCATTCGGGAAAGCTTATCGGCATTGATTTTACAGGCTCGAAGATTGACAGCATGCTCTCCTTGCTTGACGATCAAAAGCTTAATTATGAAAACATGCGCAAAGTCAATTTGCCAAATAATATTCCCCTTGCTTATAATTTCAATCCTATGCCGGTAGGAAAAATAATTGATAAAACACGTAAACCATTTGCAGCTTCAGATTATAGTAATGCTGTGTTACCCTCTAACATGAATGATCTTGCATTTTATTCGACGGGACAGCTTGCAGAATTAATTCGCACGAGAAAAATTACGTCGGTTAAGCTTACTAATTTTTTTCTCGACAGAATGAGAAAATATTCTCCGGGTCTGCATTGCGTAGTTACTTTTACTGATTCACTTGCACTGGCTCAGGCTAATAAGGCAGATGCAGAAATTTCTGCCGGAAGATACAGGGGTATGCTTCATGGGATTCCATTCGGCATTAAGGATATGTATTCAACAAAGAATTATCCAACAACTTTCGGCAGCCCTCCTTATAAAGACCAACTATTGAATGAAGACGCTACAATAGTTAAAAAACTTCAGGAAGCTGGAGCTGTTTTAATAGCAAAACTTTCGCTGGGAGAATTAGCTATGGATGATGTATGGTTTGGAGGTTTGACAAGAAATCCGTGGGATACTACAAAGGGTTCAAGCGGGTCCTCAGCAGGACCCGCTGCATCCGTTTCAGCAGGACTGATACCCTTTGCCATCGGATCCGAAACCTGGGGTTCTATCGTTTCCCCTTCAACAGTATGCGGTGTAACAGGATTAAGACCTACGTTCGGAAGAGTAAGCCGTTACGGGGCAATGGCTCTCAGCTGGACAATGGATAAAGTCGGACCGATTTGCCGGAATGTTGAAGATTGTGCGATTGTGCTGAATGCAATATATGGTGTTGACGGGAAGGATCAGGCTGTTTACGACGCTCCATTTAATTATTCACCGCAAATCGATTTACACAATATTAAGATAGGTTATTTTAAAAACGATTTCGAACAGGATACGGCGAGCCTTGAATTAGACAAATCTGCAATGGAACAATTAAAAAAAATGGGAGCAATTTTAATTCCGGTTTCTCTTCCGGATCTTCCTGTAAATGATATGGCAATTCTGCTTATGTGTGAAGCGGCATCTGCTTTTGATGAGTTGACACTTTCTAACCGTGATGATTTAATGGTGCAGCAAAATAAATATAACTGGCCGAATCTTTTTCGGGCTGCGCACTTTATCCCCGCCACCGAGTATGTCCGGGCAAATCGTCTCCGTTATTTATTGGTTCAGCAAATGGAGGAAATAATGAAACAGGTTGACGTTTGTATTGCTCCATCTCTGGCAGGAGATAATTTATTGGTTACAAATCTTACAGGACACCCATCAGTTGTTGTTCCAAATGGATTTATCAATCCCAAAAAACCTTCCAGTATCGTATTTATCGGACAATTATTTGATGAAGGAAGGTTATTGGCTATTGCAAAAAAATATCAGGATGCTACCGGTTTTCAGACGAAACATCCGCCGGATTATTCCGGGCTTTGAAGCCGGAAGGAGTGTACAGTTACAGGCTTCAGATAAGTTTAAATTTTGAGTAAGGCATTACATCCAGCTTGTTCTATCCAGGCTTCTATACTGAATTGCTTCACTGATATGCGCAGAAGTAATATTATTTTCACTGGAAAGATCAGCTATTGTCCGGCTGACTTTTAAAATCCTGTCATAAGCCCTTGCCGAAAGGCCAAGCTTTGTTATCGCCATTTTCATAAGATTTTCACAATCGGTATCTATCCTGCAAAATTCTTTTATCTCTTTTGTTGTCATGTTGGAATTAGAGTATATTCCCATTCTGTCTTTAAACCTATCTAATTGAATATCTCTTGCAAGAATTACCCGTTGCCTAACTTTTTCAGATTTCTCCTGTTCAGTCTTGCTTGAAAGCTCCTGATATTTTACCGGATTGACATGAATGTGAATATCAATTCTGTCAAGAATGGGTCCGGAAATTTTTGCCAGGAATTTCTGAATATCGTATTCGGAATACATTGATGCTTCTTTTAATGAGCCGGCAGGGGTGGGATTCATCGCAGCAACCAGCATAAAATTACATGGATACTGCACTGTAACTTTTGAACGTGAAATTGTAACCTGCCTGTCCTCAAGAGGCTGTCTCATCACTTCAAGCACATTCTTTTTAAATTCAGTAAGCTCATCAAGAAAGAGAACACCATTGTGGGAGAACGAAATTTCCCCGGGCTTTGCATTGGGTCCCCCTCCAACTAAAGAAACGTCACTTGCTGTATGATGAGGTGAACGGAAAGGTCTTGTAGAAATTATAGCTGAACTGTTAGCCAATAATCCTGCAATGGAATGGATCTTTGTGGTTTCAAGCGCCTCTTCAAGGCTCAAGGGGGGCAATATGGTGGGCAGCCTTTTTGCAAGCATAGTTTTTCCCGAGCCGGGAAGACCTATCATAATAATATTATGCGAGCCTGCTGCTGCGACTTCCATTGCGCGTTTCACTTCGGCCTGTCCTTTTACATCTGCAAAATCAACCAGATAATTCCTGTCCTGTTCGAACAGCAGCTTCACATTAATTTTAAAGGGAAGGGGACAGATTTCGTCATTAAGAAAATCAATGACCTCAATTAGCGTTTCAAAAGGCTGAACGTCAATTCCTTCCACAATAGCGGCCTCCTTCGCATTTTCTACCGGAAGAATAACTCCCTTAAACTTGTTTTTTTTTGCTTCGAGAGCAATTGGCAAAATGCCGGGAACAGGCCGCAGCTTTCCGTCAAGAGATAGCTCTCCGATAAATATATAGTCTTTAACTTTTGCGGGAGAAATTTGTGAAGTTTCGCAAAGTATTCCGACCGCAATTGGCAGATCGAATCCCGATCCTTCTTTCCTCACATCAGCAGGCGCGAGGTTAACTGTATATCTTTTTATTGGAAAGTGAAACAAAGAATTTTTTATTGCTGCAGCAACTCTCTCCTTTGATTCTTTGACAGCGCTGTCCGGCAAACCAACAATGGCAAAGGCAAATAAACCGTTTTCAATATGAGTTTCATCCCGAATGATATAAGCATCTACTCCGAATGTAGATGCCGAGAAGACTTCTGTTATCATAAAGTAAGGGTGTTTATGTGAAGTTAGGTCACGGGGTGTGAAATAACTTACAGTCTTTTGAAATAAAATCCTGAATTCTAATTATTGAGATTTTTAAACAGCGCGGGTAAGTTTGTGTTTTGATTTATTATAAATAACAACTATAGAGCTAATTTTTCTTTTTAAATACCAGCTCGATTGGAACACCTTTAAATCCGAAATTTTCTCTTATTTTTTTCTCAAGAAATTTTTTATAATTATCAGCTACGCCTTTTGGCTCATTTGTAAAAAAAGCAAATACCGGAGGAGAAGAACGCAATTGAGTAATATAGTTTATCTTTATTTCCCTTCCTCTCAAAGACTGCGGAGGTGTAAGCCTGATTTCATTTAGCAACACTTCATTGAGTTCACTGGTTTTTACTCTCCTGGCTCTTTCTATATAAATATTTTTCGCTTCTTCGATAACTTTATGGATTCTTTGCCTGGTCAGTGCGGAAATAAAAATAAATTTAAGGTAAGTATAACTTTTGAGGTGCTCAGTAATTTTCTTTTCTATTATTTTTGCAGTATTCGTTTCTTTTTCTATAAGATCCCATTTATTCACAACAATCAGCAATCCTTTTTTCATTCTTATAACATCTTCTATAATTCTTACATCCTGTTTATCAAGCTTGAATGTTGCAAGTTTTATATCCGATGATTTATTAAGCTCTGTCAGCAACTCAGAAGCATCAATAACCAGAATAGCCACGTTACATCTTTCGATGGCTCTGTAAGTCCGGACTGTAGAATAAAATTCTATGGATTCTTTTATTTTATTTTGCTTTCTTAACCCTGCAGTATCTATCAAAATAATTTCATCCCCGTAATATTGTAAGGTTGAGTCTATTGTATCCCTGGTGGTTCCGGCAATTTCAGTTACTATATTTCTTTCCTCATTCAAAAGTGCATTGGCTATGGAGGATTTTCCTGAATTTGGCTTGCCTATAATGGCAAACTTAATTTTTTTATCATCGCTGCCTTCATCATACGGTTCCATTTTGCTTGTGATCTCATCCAGTAAATCTCCGGAATTAAATCCGTTTATTGCAGATAGGGGAAAAGGCTCTCCCAATCCGAGGGAATAAAACTCTAAAGAAGATGGTTCTTTTTCGACTGTATCCACCTTATTTGCGATAAGAATAATTTTTTTATACTTTGAATATTTTCTCAGCATTTCTGCAACTTCTTTATCTACCGGGTGCATGCCATTTTTTGCATCTACAACAAATAGTATTTCATCGGATTCTTCAATTGCCTGCTTTACCTGTGTTCTTATAGCCTTTTCGAATCTTTCTTCGGAATTAGGAACAAACCCGCCCGTATCAATAAGAAAAAATTTTTTGCCGGTCCATTCTACTTCACCATAATTTCTGTCTCTTGTAACACCGCTTGTCGAATGCACTATTGCGGCCGGTTTTCCAACCAATCTGTTGAAAAGAGTCGATTTGCCCGTATTAGGCCTTCCGATTATTGCTACAATATTTTCCATGCAATGAATTTACTTTTAAATAAAAAGTGATTCAATGGACTTAAAGTTAATATAATTTAAAATATTATTTATAAT
>JBBSDT010000252.1:0-5184 GCA_038240405.1 Ignavibacteria bacterium | reverse complement strand
GATATAAACACCATAAAGCAAATTCATTTATTTGCACCCAAAAAAAAATATACTCCTTTGTCTCTTTCATCATTTAACAAATTACTAATTTTGCCCAAAAATTTCCTTTCTTTAAAATTATTATTAATCTTTCTACAATACGTTCTTGTTCATCCCACGAATTTATGGACTCTCGTTTTTGCCACACAATATGTAATCTATTTGAATTATATACGCTATAATTTGTGAAATACTAAGAATAAAAATCAGCTAAATTATCATGTATAATGGTATCTATGGGACTAATATTTCATTGCGACATTCCAAAATTGGTGCTTGCAAAGGAGGATAAAAATTGTTAAATATTTTCTAAACAGCACGATTGACCAAATATTTGAAATTACTTTAAAAATATATCTTATAGTTATTACCATATGCATTTTTTTTAGATATAACTTACATCAAATCCTTCAAAAACCTCATAGAGTATCGCCGCAGTCGGGCTCGGCAATGCCGACGAGGGGTGCGGGAAACAAATTTTAGATTAAAAATAAATAGCACTTCATTAAGTAGAATAATTAGAATTTAGAATATATCAGAGAAGAAATATCGGAAGTAAATATACAAAGATAAAAATTAACATCCTTTTCATGATTGCTTTCCTTTGGGGTTGTTTCTAGAATACTCTTTAATAACATGTACTAAATGAATTCCAATTGCAAGGTTAAAGAAATAAATGAAATTACTGGAATTATCAATGAAAGTAAGGTTTGGGAAAGTGGAAAAGAAATATTTTGTTTAGACGGTTTCCACAGAATTAAAGTTTTCATTCAACTTAGAGAGGAAGGTTATACGATCCCGGATCACTTCAGAGCGGATTTCATTGATTGCAAAGATAAGAAAGAAGCTAGTAAATTGGTTTTAATTTATTCGAGCATTTATGCAAAGATTAATGAACAGTCTTTAGAAGAATATTAAAAAGAAGTAAAGAAGTAAATCTGATCTCAACAAATATAGATATTCGAAATATTAAAGCAATGTTTAATAAAATGATTGAGTTTGAATTATTAGAAATGTCAAAGGTTTCATCTGTAAAACAATTCAAGATTGAAAAGAAAAAAATGCTGGCTATAGATTCCGGAGATATTGTAAATATTCTCAATTCTATCAAAGACTTGCAACTCAAACAAATAGTAAGATTTACTTTGCTTACTGCAAGCAGGATTTCAGAAGTTCTCAATGTTAAGATCAAAGATATTGATTTTGAAAAATGAAGTAATAAATATCTTTCAACAAAAAACTAATTGTTTTAATTCTCCTTTTTTTATTTTAAAAGTGTAGCCAAATCGTAGCGAAAAATAAAAAAAATTGTGCTTACAAAAATGAAAAACCCTCTAAGTGTAAATTACTTAAAGGGTTTACCGTTTGAGCTGGCAGAGGGATTTGAACCCCCGACCTGCTGATTACAAATCAGCTGCTCTACCAGCTGAGCTATGCCAGCAATTATTTGTTAATCTTTAATATAACCTTTATCTGATTTTCTTTCAATCCACATTTTATTTTTGTTTGAGATTGCTTCGTCGCACGAAAGAACTCGGGCTTGAAATGACAGTTTTCAGGCTATTTTAAAGAAGTCTTTTTCGGGTCATGATTTTTTGAAATATTTGTCAGTAAAATTGAAATATATGTCACTTTTTTTGTGACATTTTTGGTAAACTGATGTCATTTCTAAGGTGCGCAACACATTTCTTTTCAAATTGTGTTCATAACTTTTCTGATTGACTATTTTTCAGAACCAATTCAGTTCTTCGCAGTGTACACCGGGAGTTTTTCTGAGTGCTCCAATGATTTTTCTTTGAGCACTGGCTTCTTCGCAAAAAGTTTTGACAATTTTTCTCACTGATCCGGGTCTATAATTTGTCAAACGCACTTCATAATTCTGTTGTCCCGGTTCTTCGCACAACGATTTGGGGATTTTTCTATCCCCTTTTGTGACATAATTTTCAGTAACCACTTCTTCGCACAAGTTTCCGGCGACTTAATTGGACGATTCGTTTTCTTAATTTCGCAGTTTGAAGTCATTGTTCTCCGGTTTCATCTCTTAATTATAAAATTTTGTTTCTTTGTTCTCTAGTTTCATGTCATTATTCCATAATTTTTCTTCTTAATTCTGAAGTTCCGTTTCTTAACTCTGAAATTTGTACTCTTAAATTCAGGATCTATGCTTATTGTTTCGCAATTTTTTGTCTTAATTCCCCGGTTGGAGGTCTTTGATGGGCAGATTGAGTTTACTAATTCAACATCTTGTTGATTGGATTTCCGCCAAAGAATGCGGGGATGACAGAATTGAGGGATAATGCAGAATGGATTCTTCATTTCACCACGTTCCGTCCCTTCAATATGACTAATATAAAACTAATTCTTTCTTTTTCTTACTTTCTCCTTTGGAGTATCATCATAAAGTTTAAGCATTTGACCGACCATTATTTTGTCGCTTTTAATGTTATTCCATTTTTTCAAATCCTGTATAGCTACATCATTAGCTTCAGATATCGAAGCAAGTGTTTCACCTTTTTTCACTTTATAAGTTTTTTTTGTTCCGGAAGTCTTTACTGAATTCTTCTTCAATTCTTTTGTCTCAATTACCTTAAGCTTTTGACCGACTAAGATTTTATCATCAGTAAGGTTATTCAGGTCTTTAAGTTCCGCCAATGAAATGCCGTACTCATTTGCAATCATTGTAAGGTTTTCACCCTCTTCGACTACATGGACCGCTGTCTTTGAATTGGCAGGAAATAATTTTAACTTCTGCCCGATTATTATTTTATCGGTCTGAAGATTGTTCCACTCCATTAATTCATTAACTGTGACTCCGTATTTATTTGCAATCGTGGAAAGGTAATCACCTGATGAAACAGTATAGATTTTTGTGCCGGTATTATTGTTAACCTTTACCTTCGGTGTTTCAGGCACAGTTTCGTTTTCAGTTGTATTGCCAGTATTATCAATTTGCCCTTCAGTATTCTCTTCAGTTGTAGTAGTTGTATTATCTGAATTTACTGTAGAATTATTGTCTGCTACCGGAGCACTGCTTGTTTCGGAATTTGAACCGGTGTTAGTATTTGCAGATGTGGTATTATCAACGGGCGCATTGTTAACTGCAGAATTATCAGTTGTTACAGGCTCAGTTGTTTTCTGATTATCTTCTTTCGTTATTTTAGTATTATCATTTTTACTACTTGTATTGTCGTTTGATACATTACCGTAGCTCGTATTATTCTTATCTTCTTGTTTTTCAGAAGAATTATTTTTCTGACCATTCTCATCATCTTTTATTCCATACAAGCTCTTATATTTTTCTTCCGTAATATAAATATCGAGAGGCTTGCTGTATTTTAATAAGCTGCCGTAAGAAATGTTGTTCCAGATTCTGATATCAACCGGTCTTACATCATAAATTACTGCTATGCTGCTCAATGCTTCTTTTTTATCAATCGTGTGAGAAACTTTTTTCCTGCCGTTGCTGCTGGCAATTGAATGTATATCCTCAGGTTCATAATTACTTACTTTATAACCGGATAATGTAATGACACCCCCTGCAGTTGAAGCTTCATTTCCTGCAAACTCCGGGCTGAAGCCGCTGCTTCTGTCAACGTCAGATGACTTTTCATAATTTGCGGAGAACTTCTCAAAATTTTTATCGGGAATCCTAAGCTGATAAGGACCATCATAGTTGGGCAATACGTCATTTATAATTTCAGGGTTTAATTCCCTTATAGTTTCAATATCCGTTTCACAAAGTTCTGCAACTTTTTGGAGCGTAAGAGGGGACCTCACATTTACTCTATCATAAGAAGCAGGGGTTCCGTACTCAATTTCTTTAAATCCGTAATCTTCAGGATTTCTAAGAACAAAGGAAAGGGCTATAATAGACGGCACATAATTTTTTGTTTCACCGGGCAGGTAACTTCTTAAGGTCCAGTAATCTTTTGATCCGCTTTTTCTTATAGCAGAGGTAACTCTTCCCGGACCCGCATTGTAAGCAGAAAAGGCAAGATACCAATCATCGAAAGAGCGGTAAAGGTCCTTCAGTAATCTTGCTGCGGCATCGGTTGATTTTTCAAAGTCTCTTCTGTCATCACGGTATTGATCCTGGTTCAGGCCGTAAGAATAGCCTGTCGGAGACATGAATTGCCATAAACCTACTGCGCCTGCATGAGAAGTAATTGTTGGAGAAAGTCCTGACTCCTGTACTGAAAGATATATCAGCTCTTCAGGCGCGTTATTGAATTTAAGGATCTTTCTCATTATCGGAAAATACTTTCCGGAACGGTAAAGACATTTATCTATAAATGCTCTTCCCCTGTCAGTCTTGGAAAAAAAATCAATGTACCCGTCAACAGCATCATTTCTTATTAAAGGAATGTCGCTTCCCCCGGGTAACGGTTCACGGTCCCCATGTACTTCCTGAACCTTTTCATAAATCACGGGTAATTTTCCGGCGAATTCAAATACCAGGCTGCTTTGTCCGAACTCTTTTTGAGTCGTGAGATAATCTTCTACTACACTCTTTGCAAGCTCGTCATAATCCTGCTTCCAGAAATAATTTTCAGGTTTTGAGACTAATTGATAATCAATTTCATGCAGAGCTCTTAAAGTGGTTTCAAAAGATTCGGCAGCGTTTTTATCATCGGAAGACTCATTATAGCTTAATGCTCTTTTATAAGAACTAAATGACTTTTCCAGGTTTGTATATACATTTATTGAATCAACCTCTCTCTGATTTACAGTCTCTTCGTCATCTGAACCTCCGCAGCCTGTAAAAGTTGCAGAGAGCGAAAGAGTAAGTATTAATAATCCTGTGTAAAAAAAACATTTTACAGTATTAAAAATGAATTTGTTTTGCATAATTCAATTTTTTAATTTTCATAAATATAAATAGCTTAACAGCTTGTAAGTAAAGTTTAATTTTAACTTATACAAAATAAAAAAAGTTTTATTAAAATAACAGTAATTTCTAAAATTTACTATGACTCTTTCATGCCGGGTTCAAAGTCACGATGCATTTTCACAACTTTTTCCCAAGCCCCAGCTTGGGAAAGTTAAGAAGTTATAATTCAAAAGTATTTCCACTGCTTGCATGCCCTGGCTTTGTAAGTAAGTTCGCACAGAATTAACCTTCCCAAGCTGGGGCTTGGGAAGGAG
>JBBSDT010000251.1:0-5184 GCA_038240405.1 Ignavibacteria bacterium | reverse complement strand
AGATGGAATATGTTCATAATAATCCTGTGACGGCAGGCTTGTGCCTTCAACCAAACGGCAGACATTTAATTGTTTTGCTTTTTTGTCATTAAAATTATTGAGCAGGATTTTTGATATGCTATGCAGGCAGATAGCATTGTAAAATTTTATAAAAATAAATACAAATGAAAAAAATAAGTTTAGGAACAACTGATCTCAGCATCGCGCCATTGATCTTTGGCGGTAATGTGTTTGGGTGGACGATTGATGAAAACACTTCCTTTGATCTGCTGGATAAGTTTTTTGATAAAGGATTTAATTGCATAGACACTGCAGATGTTTACTCCGCATGGGTGCCGGGCAACAAGGGTGGCGAATCTGAAAAGATTATTGGTAACTGGCTTAAAAAGAGAGGCCGGCGTGAGGATGTAATTGTTATTACAAAAGTTGGGTACGAGGTGAAAGGCGGCCTTTCAAAAAAACATATTCTTGAAGCGGTTGATGCTTCCTTGCAAAGGCTGCAGACTGATTACATTGACCTTTATTTTTCTCACGAAGATGATGGTGTTACGCCATTTGAGGAAACTCTGCAAACATATGACGAGCTGATAAAAGCTGGCAAGATCAGGAATATAGGCGCTTCCAATTTCACTGCTGAGAGATTAGCGGAGTCTTTAAAAACGAGCGATGAAAAACAACTTCCGGCTTATACTGTTTTGCAGCCACCGGGCAATTTATATGACCGCTCTTTTGAAACTGAATATAAAAATGTTGTGGAGAAAAATAACCTTGGCTTAATTACTTATTCATCCCTCGCAAGCGGATTTCTTTCCGGTAAATATAAATCTGAAGAAGATTTCTCCAAAAGTGTAAGAGGGAAAGGCATGTCGAAGTTTATGAATGAAAGAGGAAAGAAAGTTCTAAAAGCCTTAAACGATGTAGCCGGGGAACATAACTACCCGCCCGCTGCAGTTGCACTTGCCTGGCTGATACAGCATCCTTTGGTAACCGCGCCTATAGCAAGCGTAGCGCTCGCCAGGGGAAAGAATGATAAAGTTGACTCGCAGCGTATTGCTGTATATGCTACAAAAAATCTCGACAGGGTAAGGTTGTGGAAGCCCGTGAATGATACATTAGAGAAGATCAGGCACCTGGCTAGCTTGAGAGAAAGATTAGTGGATACAAAGAAGAGATTGGCAACACCTATAAAAGCATTTGAAGAGGTAGGTGATCTGGCAATGGCTAAACTTTTAACGAAAACAATTAAAAGTTCATTGGCTGCAATTGATAAAGATTTAAAGAATATAGAAACAAAGATTATCGATGTTATCAATGAAGATGTTAACCTGAAGCTATTATATAAACTTATAACGTCAGTCGTAGGAATTGGTTTTGTAACTGCCATAAATTTAATAGTGCATACCAATGGATTTACCATGCTAAAAGACACCAGGAAGTTAGCTTGTTATTGTGGAGTTGCCCCGTTTGAATATTCTTCAGGCAGCAGTATAAGAGGAAGAACAAAAGTGCATTATATGGCTAACAAAAAAACTTAAATGCAATCTTCACATGGCATCGTTAACGGCAGTAAAGCTGGATGCTGATTTAAAAGTTTATTATGAAAGAAAAGTTGGAGAAGGAAAAAATAAAATGAGTGTACTCAATGCAGTAAAAAATAAATTGTTAGCAAGGGTAATAGCGGTTGTGAATAAACAGGAATTATATGTGAAAAAAACAGCTTAGAATTGATTTGTTTTTGTCATAGAAATCGGCGGCTCTCACGGGTGGTAGGGTTGGGCTGTGTGAAAGGAACGGGCACCTACGAAGGCTGAAAATTCAACACCCACAGGTTCGCCAATTACAAAGTGAAGGTAATTGGTTTATTGATGCGAGTTTACAGGATAAGTGCTGAGGGTGAGGGGGTCGGGAAATGGGGACGTAAATAACGAGGGATGCAAATGAACATATAATCCTGAGAGAATACCCACGAAGAAAGTAAGCTTGTTAATTAGGATTGCTGTCAACTTGAATAATGCGATCAGTAGAATCTTGAAATAGTTCTTTCTCGTCTAATCTTAAACTGACATAAATTTTTGCCTCGGTGGAGGGAAACGTATCTGTGATACACACATCAGCTCTAAATATATCTCTGTTATTTAAAGAGAAATTTATCATATTGTAACTTTTACCTTGCATTACCAGAGTACCTTTAAAAGAAGTTTGAAGCTCCTTATGACAAAATCCAAAAACAGAAAGAGTGTCATTTTTTCGCATTAAATATGACTTAGGCTCGGTGTTTACAATTCTTATAATATTTATTTCTTCTTTAGACATAATAACTTTTTTAAAAAGAATTACACCGGACACCACTATTTCAATAATTAAGGTATAAAACAGCTTATTTAGAAATTGCTGATTAATATTTACAACTCCAACTATAGCCAAAATTGTAATTGCACATGTCGCGATAAAAACTATTACACATGTCCAAACCAATACTTCGTTTGCCATACGTTCCTTATTTATACTATTTTATTGTGTAAGAATGGTTGATTTTATGTTCAAGAAAACCCTTCATCATTGTTGACATAGTTAGTTAAATAGTTAAATAGATATAGTTAAGTTAGTTTTTAAAAAGGTCTTTGGGTTCACACAAGCAATTATTTCAAATAAGTCATCACCAAGATATTCTCTAAGCTTAATACTCATTTCTCTCTCCGAGCCTGCTTTTGATACAACAAAAAAATCGGTGCCAAAAAGAATACGATCTCTGACTGATAGATTTCCATTAAAGGATATTTGGTAGTGCTCACTTGTGAGTAACATTTTAATTAAAGGGAAAGTCCTTTCATCACTTAATGTATAACTGATATCAGCATACATTTTTGGAAACTTATTCATCATGTCACAAATAACGCTGAACCAACTGTAGGCTTTCTTTAGTATTTTGCCATCCTTATCGATTTCGTCAAACCAGGGATTGTTGATATCCAAAGACCCGGTATTCTGGCGATATACTGGTAGCCACGGATCGGTAAGATATTTATTCCATTCATCTGCTCCTCCAAAATGTCCCATGCACATTTTTAAGTTTCTCAAATCCGGTGCATCCTCTCCCCAGACCTGTCTCAGTATCATAATATCCATTAGGCAATAGAAGTTTAATGGATGTGTAAAATTTAAGGTGAAATCAATACCCTTCTCCCCAAATAGCTTTTGGTGTTTGGCAATTGGGTGATGAGCAGATTCTCCAAAAGCTTCATTCCTTGTTCCCCGGTAAAAGACTACACCAGAGATGCAGTGTGTCGTTAGTGGAATATCATGCGTAAGTGCATATTGGTAAACATCTTTTAATCTTTTATCGAACGGATAGTAACCTAATGCGGGATATATTTTGATTCCTGTAAACCTTTTCTCTTCAATTGCATTCCTGACAATGTCAGTAACATTTGATCTTCTCGGATCAGCAAAAATGAAAGGGTATATTATGTCCTTGTATTCCGCTTGAGATTTAATCGCTGCTAACTCATTAACTTGTTTGCTAAAATCGTGAATAGGTTTTCCTGCGTTCATGAATTCCATATCCATCGTAAGTATAACAAACCTCGTATGCCCGGGATAATAACCTCTCAAAAGGTCTATCATTTGCTGTTGGTTTTTTGCAAAGTCAAAAAACCGGATAAATGATAAATATCTGTTTAGTAATTTGTCGATATTCGGAGCAAACTCTTTGAGTATTTTAATAACCCATTTTTTATTTAGTATTTTAATTACCCACCGAATGGTATCATGCTTTTTTATCCATCGTATGGGAAACAGAAACGAAAACCAGAAAAGCCCCTTCCCGAAATCATCAGGCACATGGTCAATAGTGAACGAGTGAGCGTGACAGTTATGATAGATTTTTTGTGGCATTTTGTTGCTTATTGAGTTAAACATTTCAAACCGCATTAAAATCAAAATAATTTACAACAAACATTAATGCAATACCCGCTATTAGTTGTCCAATCCAAAATATCATTGTGACGTTAACTAATTTACTTTTATTTTTGCCTTTCAGCTTTTCTTTCTTTTCTCTATGGGAGATAACGCATTTTTCAAAAAAGTTTTCCCATCCGAACACGAAATTACTAGGCAGAGGTTTTCCCAAAAATGCTTCTTCAATTCTCTGTAAATATTCACCCATGAAACCAATGTTTTTGTATAGATAATACACGCTCAATGCATAGATAATGGTACAAAGTATCGGAATAAGACAAATTGTTTCTTTCACCCAAAATGCCTGTTTGCTCGCTTTGGTTAATACAAAAACAGAAGTAGCAGCAAATATTACCAGGGAAAATTTTTCTCTTGCATGTATTTCTTTCAAGAGCGCTGCAATTTCGTTAGTAAGTTTATCATATTCTTTTAACAAAAATTCTTTTTGTGGAGTATCCATAATTGTAATTTCTATTTTTCAATTTTTACATTGTTTTTATTCTTTATCGTAAAAAAGGGAATATCTACAGAAAGAAATGCGTTCCACCTCCACGAGGGATTTGTTATGACTGTGTTATTCCCAGCATCAATTTTCGATAATCCAGGTCCGTATTGGGCACCAAATCCGAATGATAGCGGTAAGTTGAATGGAAAGCCATAAACAATATACCCTCCAGGAGAAAATATTTGACCCAATTGAATTTTATAGTCTTTTGATACAACTTGTTGAGTTGAACCATTACTCGCCACAGTGGAATCTTTTTTTAACTTGTAATCTACTATTGCCCCCAAATCAAATAGAGAACCAAATATGCTCAAAGAACCGCCGCGCCGCCAACTTAAAAAGCCTGGTGTCCATGATATCCCAATTGGCGCAGTTACACCAAACTTGTCAGACCAAGTACTTGTGGTTGAAGAATTGTTTGAAGACGGTGACCAATAAGCGCCCAAATAGGATTGTATAGAAATATTCCCCCAACCGGTAGTATTTTTTTGATTGTCGAACTGCCTACCGGGAGAATAACATTTTCAAGTGCCGCCTGAATTTCTTTTTCATCATTGGCTTCGATAATATTACCCATAAAAATCGCGTAAGGTTCAATCTTATTCGTAAAAGCTGCAAATTTATTGAGTGCATCCTTTCCATTCAAAGCGTCACCACCTGCATTTGTTATTTGGGAAATATCTTTTTTATGTATTAAAGTGTCAATATTTTTCAAAATATCT
>JBBSDT010000250.1:0-5202 GCA_038240405.1 Ignavibacteria bacterium | reverse complement strand
TAAATTCCAGCTCGTTCCTGCATCTGTAGTGCTATATATTCCTCCGGCTTCCTGGTAAAGGTTGCCGCCAATAGCTAGCCCGAGTGCATCATTAAAAAAATGAACCGCGCGTATCGGGTAAGGAAATGTATTCAGCCTCGCGCTCCATGTTGTTCCGCCGTCGGTTGTTCTATGAACCCAGCCGGTAACAGGGTTGCTGATTTGACCTCCGCCAGTCCATCCTTTTTGATTATTATAGTCAAGGAAATCCACGCCGCCGTCAAAAGTATTATCTGCGGAATTGCCGCTGGTCCAGTTTACACCAAAATTGGTACTGTGCGCAAAGTGGATTCCTGTAGTGTAAACATTTCCGTTTGGCTGGGCATCGATATTTCCTTCAAACCATCCTAAATCAGAATTAACCTGAACATAATTCCATGACAGGGAATCTCTTCCGCCATTAGTTGTATAGTGCATGCCGCCTGAAAATTGTGCAGAGATAATCCCGGTATTGGCATTGAAGAAATGCACCTTGCTTGTCCAGCCCACACCGTTAGGAATACGAAGGATTATATCATTTGTCCATGTGATTACGCCATTAAAGCTCCATCTTGCAACACCTGTGTGAATGTCGCCTTGGTTATTGAATCCGGATATTATTACAGTATCAGGAGATAGAGCGTGCACACCATACCAGTAATAAGGAAATCCGAGATTTAATTTTAATGACCAGTTCAACCCTTCATTTGTGGTCTTATAAACTGCTCCAAGTTCTGTAACAATATAACCTGTTTGCGGATTTGCGAAGGATACGTCCTTGAAAACTTTTCCGGCAGCCGTAAAATTTAAGTTCCAGTTTAAGTCGGAAGGAATATTGTTGAGTGAATTTTTGTTTTGGAGTGTTTGAGAAGTATTTAAATTTGTTGAAGCCGGATAAATCGAATACTTTGTTGAATTATGTTCAGTTGTTACAAATGAAGAGTTGTTTAAAGGATCTACTATTACTTTCTGCGCAAAGCTTTGACTTGCTATGAAACAAAACAAAATTAAATTTATTGCAATAAAATTTCTCATACATTCTCCAGGTTAGATTAATTTTCAAATAATTTGTTTTCCAAAAATAACAAAGATTCCAAACAAACCAATCAAAAAATCCTAAGGTCTGATTTCTGAAACAAAATTGTAAGAATTATTATATGCAATAATCAAATCGGATAAATCTACAACAAGATCGCCATTCAAATCTGATACATCATACCCCTTTGTGAAAATACTAACTGCATTATAGACTGTTACAATGTCAGAGAGGTCTACCTGTCCGTCCCTATCCACGTCACCGCTGTAAATGCAAAACTTAATTCCTTTCTGTTTCATATTGTTTCCGTATGCTTTCGATGCATTTGTGGTAAAGTCATAGCTAAGGTCACCTGATACAAAGCTTATTCCAGCAGCGCTCCAGGTTTCGATAGAGTTGCGGTGATTTAAAACAATAAAATAATTTATTCCATTCTGAACATTCTTAAATCCGAATGTACCGTTTCCGAGACTGTCAAGAACCGATGTTGATGAATCTATTATACTATAGGGAGAAAAAGAATTTCTCATATAAACCTTCATAGTATCGGAAATCATTTTGCCTGAGGTCTCATCATAAAATCCTTCTATCAAGGCCTTCAGTTGAAGATTTTTATCCTGTTTATATTTTGTTGTATAAAAATCCTGTTTGCTTTGCGCACTGGTGCTGAATCCGGTTACAAATACGTTTCCCGATGTATCGACTTTGCATACTGCAGCCTGGTCGGTATCGTTATCAATATAATTATATTTTTGAATCCATTGAAATATACCATTACTGTTGTATTTCAACGTTCCATAATTTCTTCCCGTAATAATATCTTCTGAGAATCCTGTAACATACGAACTCCCCGATAAATCAACGGAGATTGATAAAGCTTTATCAGTTTTGTTAGAAGTGCCATTATAGCTGTTAGTCCATTGTACACTCCCCAGCTTATTATACTTTATTGTTACGTAGTCGTAATCAGTGCTAAGGTTTTTTGCATTGCCCGTTACTAAAACATTTCCCGAATTATCAACAGCGATTGAGGTAATTTCATCATTCCCGTTAGAAGTTCCGTTGTAGCTTGCCTGCCACTGCTGGGAGCCGGAAGAATTGTACTTGATCGTAATGAAATCGAAATTTGAAATCGAAGATTTGCTTTTTCCTGCAACGATTACATTTCCCGAGATATCAAGTGCGATGCAGCTTGCTTCATCAGAATCATTAGATGTACCATTGTATACAGAAACCCATTGTTGAGCTCCGGACGAATTATATTTGACAGTACAAATATCTTCCATTGTTCCGGATCCAATTGCTCTACCCGTCACATAAGTATTTCCTGTGCCATCGATTGCAATTGCACTTGCATAGTCATTTGAATTACTCGAACCGTTGTATCTTGTCGCCCATTGCTGAACTCCGCTCGAATTATACTTAATTGTTACATAATCTTTTCCCGAGCCGCCGCCCTCGCTTGACCCTGTAATATACGAATTCCCGGATGCATCAATGGCTATTCCGGAAGCATAATCATCTCCGTTTGCAGTTCCATTATATCTTGCAGTCCAGAGTGCAGTTCCCGAGGGGCTATATTTTATGGTTAAAATGTCATACCCTGTTCCGCTGCCCTGACTTGACCCGGTTACAAAAACATTTCCGGAATTATCCACCGCGATCGCAACTGGCTTATCTATTCCGTTGCTGCCTCCGTCGTATCTCGAAGCCCATAAAGGAGCGCCCGATGAATTATATTTCAGAGTTGCAAAATCCATATTAGATACATTGTCAAAGCTGAATCCTGTAACATAAGTGTTTCCGATATTGTCAATTGCCATTGCAATTGCTTCATCCATACCCGTTCCCGACCCATCAAATCTCGTTTCCCAATCAACTATACCGCTTGTACTGTATTTCAAAGCAAGATAATCACTGGATCCGCATAATGGTCCGAAAAAATAGCTGTAGCTTGTAGCAATAACATATACAAAGCCGGAATTATCCAGAGTCAGCTTGATTGGATTATCATCAAGATTTCCCGGACCATTATAAGTTTTTGTCCATAATACATTTCCTGCGGGATCATACTTGAGAGTAACACAATCACTTGTTCCGTCCGAGATCTTAATGCATGAACCTGTGACAAATGAATTTCCGGAAGCATCAACTTTCAGATCAATTGCCTTATCAGAAAAATTTTCTACTCCATTATAGATCTTTACCCATTGCTGAACTCCACCGGAATTATATTTGATTGTCGCGAAATCATAGAAAGAACCTGTTTGGTAGCTGTACCCTGTTACAAAAACATTTCCTGCCGGATCTACATCAACTGCATTTGCAGCGTCATCGTTATTGGAAGGACTGTTATACCTCGCTACCCATTGCTGAGTTCCTCCGGAATTATATTTAACGGTTGCATAATCATACCCTGCACCGTTACCGACACTCTTTCCGCAAACATAAATATTATCCAGCCCGTCACTTTTCATATCTGTAATTTGGTCATCTGTTGAATGGATGCCATTATATTTTTGTGTCCACAGCAAAGTTCCGGAAGAGTTATATTTTAATGTGGTATAATCATTGCCCGTCGTATTATCGTAGCTCGAACCTGCCGCAATTATATCTCCATTTGATAATAAAACAATTTTCTTAAGGTAGTCATCCGAATTTGAGCTTCCGTTATAACGCCTGTTCCATTGACTTACACCCGAAGAATTATATTTCAGCAAAATGAAATCGTAGCCTGTTCCTGATCCGTAACTATATCCTCCGACATAAATCATGCCTGACGGATCAATGCTGAGACTTAATCCAACGTCATCAAAATTACCAGGTCCGTTGTATTGCTGGATCCATTGCTGCACTCCGTTTTGGTCATATTTTATAGTGACTATATCATAGTTACCGCCTGCTGCCCGAGTCTGACCTGTAACATACACATTACCGGATGCATCAACTTTTATAGAGTTCCCCAGATTGTTACTGTTTGGCAGTCCGCTGAAGGTAGCAATCCATTGTCTGATACCGCTGGAATTGAATTTAACAGTAATGAAATTGTAATATCCTCCTCCGACGATACTTTGTCCGGTAAGATATAAATTTCCGGAATTATCAACAACAAAATCATTTGGATTGTCAGCGCTAGCCTGAGGACCGGTATACCTGTGATTCCAATCCTCTGTGACCTGTGAGTTAATCATGGGACTATAAGTTATTAACAGAAGAAAAATTGTAATTTTCAGTAAATTTATATTCTTGAGGTTCATAAATTTTGATAGTAAATATTCAAATTTGAAAATCAAAATTACTACTTAAATAGTTAAATTCAAAGTCAGTAGAATACTTTTATAATCAAAAGTGAAGTATAGGAAGGCATTAAAAAGAATTTAAAAAGCATGCAATATTATATAAAATAAATTGCAAAAAAAAAGCAGTGTTTCTATTTCAGAAACACTGCTTAATGTTAAACTTAAATTAAATTACGGTCTTATTTCACTTACAAAGTTACTTGAGTTATTATAAGCAATAAGAAGATCTGACAGATCAACAGTCATATCACCATTGGCATCTGTGTTTATATAGCCTCCGGCGAAAGCACTGGCATCATTGTAAATAGCAATTATATCTGTTGCATCAACGATTCCATCTTCATTAACATCCCCGCCATAAAAAGCAAAGCCGCCAGGTGAACCTGCAACGAATACAACGTTATTTCCAAATGCCTGACTTGCACTATTTCTGAAGTTGTAAAGCTTATCACATTGGTCGATCTTTTCACATAATAAGTGACTCCAGGTTGTAATATGATTTCTATGCCTTACTTCATAAATATAGCATGAATCGTTATTTAGCTTACAGAAACTGAATGTTCCCAAGCCATTGGATCCGACTACAGCTTTAGCTGTATCTATATTAGGATAAGGAGATGTAGTACTATGCGCTATAACTCTAACTGTGTCTGCAATCATAGTTGAACCGTTAAAGAATCCTTCAAGATATACTCCCAGTTGTAATTTTAAAGTAGTTACTGGTTCGATATCTAACTTGAAATTAGCGCCGGCAGCAGCAAAGTCAGTCCAGTTTCCTGCTGCAACAGGATTATCATAATAGAAATATCCAAATCTTACAGGATTTTCATTTTGGAAAGCGAAGGAAAT
>JBBSDT010000249.1:0-5205 GCA_038240405.1 Ignavibacteria bacterium | reverse complement strand
GTGTACCAGGAAGTGCATCCGTCCAGTTCAACAGTATCGAATTAGAGGTAATAGTTCCGGGTGCAAAGTTAGTTATATAATTAGATGGTTCAGCTGCAAAGCTTCCGGCAACAGAGGAGTTTGTCTGCGGAAATGTCCCGTCTATTTTATAATTTATTTGAGCGCCCGTACCGTTATATGAGTAAATTGTAAAATAATATGTATTCCCGGAAACGAGGTTACTGAAATTATAATTGTTTGCATTTATATATGGAATGTTAACTTCAGCAAATCCGTCAGTAAGCACAGTATCGTTGGCATATTGCGAGCCGTCTATAGGCAAAAAATAATTATCTTTATTGTATGCAATTAATAAATATCCGGAAGGAAGCTGAGCGCCCGTAGCGTCATTCCAGCTAACCTGAATAGAATTACCGGCTACACCGGAAGCAAAACCAGTTACATAATTTGTCGGTTCAGTTGAATAAACCGGATTTAATTTTGTCAGATTGCTAAAATCAATATAACTTGTGTATTCGGGATGGTCGACAAAAGGATTTCTGTTTTGCTGAATTGACTGTACATAATTGTTTCTGTCAACCTCCCATCTATCAGGAGGATCCTGCCTGCTCCAGCTTAATAAAAGATTTACATCCTGCGGAGCTTCGCTTAATGAGGGAAGCCTGGTACCGTTAAGCCAGTTGAAGGTCCAGTCATAACCGCCTATCCCGTCATATCTTATACACATGTACAACAAAGCTCTTGCAGCGTCACCTTTGTGAATATCCCTTGGTTCGTAAACTGACTGTCCGAGAGAATTTGTACCATACTTTGCTTCCAGAAATTGAGAAACTATGTTCGCAACAATACCAAAAGGGTGATTGCTTCTGACTCCGTTTGCATGATTCTGCTCAGTTGGAAAGAGATGGTATTGGTCTGAGTATTGATCTACATTAGTAGACGGATAAGTTGGCATCCAGCTTTGAGCATAAGTATGTTCCCTGCTCATTACTCCCCATGTAAAAACCCCGCTGTAAATATACTCATAGCCAGAATAAACACAGAATACAGAGCGAGTGCCGTCACCATTATCCCGCGAGGCAAAATTTGCAATGTTAGTTTCATCAAACTGGTCGTAAGCAATTCTGGTATAGGGACTTCTGATTCGGGTTTCAAGATCATTGACAAATGTTACACTTGAAGTGGAAATTGAATTATAGTAGGTACCTGCCTGAGAAAAAACACCGGAAACAAATACCAGGCTTACCATCAGCAGGAAAATTGATTTAGTATAAATTATATTTATCTTTTTCATTCTTTTTTAAAAAATAAATGCAAGCTCGAGTAAAGATTCTTACTCTTCCTGCATTATTTAGGGGTAAAATTTTATTGTATACAAAAGTAGCTTAATCCATATGCAATATCAATTTAAATTATAAATTATAAATTTTAAATTATAAATTTTAAATAATTGAAATAGATGTTATATCATTTAATTGCCACGAACTTCAGGTCGGGGATAGAAATTTGAATGTCTGCGGCTTTAGCCGAAATGGGTCTAAATAAAAAATGTAGAATATTTTTTGCGTCTCAAAACTAACCTGCTACCTACAATGCCCAGCTTTGTAAATAAAATTTGGTAGAAATTTACTTCCCAAGCTGGGGAAATGCTTCAAGACAGAAAACCCCTCCTTTTTTCACAAGGAGGGGAATGAGGGGATAATGTATATTTTGGCACAAAGTCTTATGGTCTTATGATCGCAACAAAATGAATTGAGTTATTATATGTAATTACCAAATCGGTAACATCGACAAAATTATCACCATTCATATCCGATGATACATATCCTGACACAAAATTATTTGCATCGTTATATATACCTGCAATATCCGTTACGTCTACTATACCGTCCTGATTTCTATCGCCGCTGTAAATTGCAAACCGTAGGGGAGAAGTATCCACCTGAATCTGGTTACTTCCATATGCTTTATTCGCGGAAGCTGTGAAATCATAATTTAAGGTTCCGGATGAAAAAGCATTTGCCGAACTGCTCCATGTCTCAATTGAATTTCTGTGTTTTAATACAATGTAATAGTTTATTCCATCTACTGCATTGGAAAAATAGAAAGATCCCATTCCGGATGAATCGAGTTTCGATCTGGATGAATCTATTATTATATATGGACTAACTGAATTTCTCAAATAAATCCGGACAGTATCACTCACCATTTTATTTGTTGAAGAATTATAAAAAGCCTGTATAAATCCAGTGATTAATGCATTGGAGAATTGTGAATACTTAATTGTTGCGTAATCATTGGCCGCACCGCTCTCTCCGGTAACATATACATTTCCTGAAACGTCTGTTGCAATTGCATGTGCCCTGTCATGGCCATTTCCTACGCCATCATACTTTCTTACCCAAACTGAATCTCCTGAAGTATTATATTTTATTGTAGCATATTGATAATACTGAACACCGTTTTGATTACTTTCACCTGTCACATAAACATTTCCTAAGTTGTCTACAGCCAGGGAATGGGCTATATCCGAAACATTTCCCGTCGGTCCGTCATATCTCCGGACCCATTGCTGAACACCTGAAGAATTATACTTTATAGTGGCATAATCCTCCATTGTCCCGATTCCAATGCTAGAACCAGTAACAAATACATTACCGGATCCGTCGACTCCTATACTGTATGCATAGTCTGAGGGGCCTGCATCATACCTTGATACCCATTGCTGAACACCCGAAGAATTATATTTTATTGTGGCATAATCATTCCCGGTACCGCTACCGCTACCCGCACTCTGTCCGGTTATATACACATTACCGGAAGCATCCACCACTATAGCATGGGAAATGTCTGCCAGATTCAACATGAAGTAATATCTTGAAGCCCACTGCTGAACGCCGGTTGAATCGTATTTAATGGTTACATAATCCAGACCGGTTCCAATTCCGTCACTTATGCCGGTCACATAAACATTACCCGACGGATCTACTGCTATTGCATTTGCAGCGTCGGAACCCGCTCCGGGTCCATCATATCGTGAAACCCAGACCTGTGTTCCTGCTGAATTATATTTAATAGTTGCAATGTCAATATTAACTCCATTTACACTAGCACCGGTGACATAAACATTACCCCGGCTGTCAATAGCTAATGAACTTGCATCATCATTAAAAGAACCTGACACGCCGCTGTATCTGCGAACCCATAAGGAATCTCCTGCTGAATTATATTTTATTGTCGCATAATCATTACCTGACGCACTCTTATTGCTCCAGCCTGTCACATATACATTGCCTGCGCCATCTACGGCAATGGCAGTTGCATAATCATCCCGCCCTCCCTCGCCGTTATATCTTGCAGCCCATTGCTGAACCCCTGCGGGATTGTATTTTACAGTTGCATAGTCAATGCCGGTTCCTATACCTATGCTGTTGCCTGTTACATAAACATTTCCCGATGCATCGACAGCCATCGAACTTGCCCGATCCTGGCCATTACCCGGACCGCTATAGGTTGAGACCCATTGCTGGTTAACCTGGGAAAAAGCATTGATCCTAATGAGGGATAAAAATATAATTGTGATTAAAAAAAATTTCATATTATTGTCTTTTTTATTTTTAAAATTAATAAGCCATTCTTATTTATTTAAAATCATCTTTTTTGTCTCAACAAACTCACCGGATTGCAGTTTATAAAAATATATTCCGCTTGAATATCGGCCCGCATTCCAGTCAACTTCGTAGCTTCCGCTAGTCAACTTTCCATTAACAAGTGTCTCTACTTCACGACCGATTGCGTCAAATACAGTAAGCTTAACCAAGCCCGCTTTCGGAACAGCAAACCTTACCTTGGTAGAAGGATTAAACGGATTCGGATAATTTTGCGAGAGCATATAATTACCGGGAGTTATACCGGATATATTTCTAATTCCGATTGTTGAGCTATTGTTGTTATAATTTACATATTTACTACCACCGAACGGTAATCCATTATAAGTAAAAGATGTATATACAATTCCAAATACCCTGAATTTTCTTCCGGGGACGTACCAGCTATAAGATGTAGCCGTTCCTATAGATAAAAATGGTGTACCGCCGGTTGAAGAATCCTTTGTAACGATAACCTCCTTAATTCTCAATGCATTTGAAAAAGATCCTGCCGGTAAATTTATGGTTCCCCATGCATCACAACTTACAGTTGATGTCCCGGTTTCACTAATTGAAGTAGTGCCAATGGTATAATTTGCTGCAAAGTTATCACTGAAGTTGTTGCCGTAGGTAAAGGGAAATTGAAAAAGCATTTGCGGGTCAGTATACCGGAGAATGAGACTTGAGCTGCCCGAACCATTAACGGTAAAATTAACAGAAGATGATGTCCCATAATTGAAAGTAAAATCATCGGCAGTAGATGCGATGTTAGAACCGGGAAACTGCGCTGCAAAAGGAGTGGAAGCCGGTGCTACATAATGCTCCGTGGTGCTGTCCTGCGTGATTAAGCTTGTATAGCTCCACGTTTGATTTGAACCCGAGGTGCCGGGAGATATGTTTGTCGTGTCACATATTGCCCAGGACTCGACGTCACCGGGTATGGGATTGATTGAACTTGTTAATGTGATCTGGGCAAATGCCTGTGAAGCAGTGATCATAAAAATTAATGTAATCACAATTCTTTTCATTATGCTGTTTGGTTTAATTTATAAACAATTTATTGTTTTTTGGATAATTTTTTACCTGCGGTTTCCCGTAGCTTTGGACAGTTATTAATTTGACTATAATATAATTTTACAGCTCGGCTTACTACAGTGTCCATGCTTCCGTTAATCTGACTTTGAATTTTTTCAATAAGCTTATGAGTTGAATTTTTAAGACGGTATCCTTTTGCTGTTTTTAAGCTATTTTTATTAATTGGATTTGTCATAAAATAAGTTGTGTACATATTGGTGCACATCTGCAAAAATACAGGCTTTGATACCATCAAATCAAAGAAAATTTATTTAATAACTAATCAGTGCTAATTTAATTACAGCAACATATATATTGATTTTGCTTATTTTTAGAAGAATAGTTACATGGATAACTAAGCAAATATGAAGGATATTAAACTGATTCAGACCTTAAAGACATTTACAAAAGAAGAATTAAAGCACTTCGAAAAATTTGTCATATCGCCTTATTTTAACAAAGGAAGAAATTATCTTCCTCTCCT
>JBBSDT010000248.1:0-5206 GCA_038240405.1 Ignavibacteria bacterium | reverse complement strand
CGATTTTTTTACCCAGGATACCAATCATGATTATTATGTTTAGGCTTTTCTATTATACTTTAATTTCAATGTCTACTCCGCCGGGAGGATCCAGCTTAGTTAATGCATCTATTGTTTTATTTGAAGAATTCAGAATATCAATCAATCTCTTATGAGAACGTGTTTCAAACTGTTCCCGTGATTTTTTATCTACATGCGGCGACCTCAATACTGTATAAACATTTTTCTTAGTAGGTAAAGGTATGGGTCCGCTTACTATCGCACCGGTAGATTTGATTGTCTTGATTATTCGTTCAGTCCATTTGTCCAGAAGCGAGTGGTCATAGGACTTTAATTTGATCCTGATTTTTTGTGATGCCAAGTTAGATTAGTTTATTGATTCGTTAAATTATTCCACGATTTTTGTTACAACTCCGGCACCAACAGTTCTTCCACCTTCTCTGATTGCAAATTTCAATCCTTCCTCCATTGCAATAGGAGTAATTAACTCAATTACGAGTTTTTCTACGTTATCACCAGGCATTACCATTTGTATAGCTTCAGGCAGATGAACAACACCAGTTACGTCTGTAGTCCTGAAGTAAAACTGAGGCCTGTAGTTTGTGCTAAACGGAGTATGTCTTCCTCCTTCTTCTTTTGCCAGAATATATACCTGCGCTTCGAATTTTTTATGTGGTGTAATGGAACCTGCTTTAGCCAAAACCATTCCTCTTTCAATTTCATTTTTATCAACACCTCTTAATAACAATCCGCAATTAAAACCGGCAACTGCTTCTTCCAATTCTTTATTGAACATTTCCGCACCCGTGACAACTGTCTTTTTCTTTGCTCCAAGACCTATCAATTCAACTTCTTCGCCAACTTTCACCTTTCCTCTTTCAATTCTTCCCGTTGCAACAGTACCTCTTCCTGTTATTGAAAAAACGTCTTCCACAGGCATCAGGAATGTCTTATCAATATCTCTTTTTGGCTGGGGAATATAGGAATCCACAGCAGCCATTAAGTCATATATACATTTGAATCTTTCATCATCAACCGTACTGGCGGGATCCACTCCCGCTTCCATTGCCTTTAAAGCGCTTCCTCTTATAAAAGGAATTTCATCGCCAGGATAATCGTATCCGTTCAAAATATCTCTTAATTCAGATTCTACAACTTCCAATAATAATTCAGCATCTTCGGGAGTTTTTTCCTGTTGATAAATTATGTCAACTTTATTAAGGAAAACTACAATGGCCGGTACTCCAACCTGCCTTGCCAGCAAAATATGTTCCTTAGTTTGCGGCATTGCACCGTCGGTAGCAGCAACTACTAATATTGCGCCGTCCATCTGAGCTGCACCGGTGATCATATTTTTAATGTAGTCAGCATGCCCCGGGCAGTCAACGTGAGCATAGTGCCTGTTTTCGGTTTCATATTCTACGTGCGCTGTTGCTATCGTAATTCCACGAGCTCTTTCTTCAGGAGCTTTATCGATAGAATCGAATGCTCTTACTTTAGCACCTCCTTTTTTACCTAATGCCATTGTTATTGCTGCAGTAAGCGTAGTCTTTCCATGGTCAACGTGCCCTATTGTACCTATATTTACGTGAGGTTTCTTAGTACTATATTTCTCTTTAGCCATTTATTTATTTCTCCTTAAAGCTTAATAAATTAATTAAATTTTGATTATACTTTTATGAAATTGTAAAATTTATAAACTTCTGTTTAATGAATCTTCAAATATTTTTCAGATCGATCAATCCAAAATCCAAAATATGTGGGTCAGGGAGGAATTGAACCTCCCACCTCGTGCTTATAAGGCACGCGCTCTAACCATCTGAGCTACTGACCCGATGGAAATTTCTTATATTCTAAATAATCTTTATCTTAAGCTTAACAGCTTAACTGGAATTATAAGAATTTTTATAGAGCGATATTAAGTGTCTAATAACGAGTTATATTATGCCTGCGCACAACTGACCCTATCATAATTTTAAAGAACTGAAAAATATTTTCAGGCTACTTTCTCTTTGCCTTTTATTTTTTCTATTATCTGATCCGAAATACTCCTCGGTGCTTCATCATAATGTGCAAACTGCATTGTATAAATTGCTCTACCCTGTGTCATAGATCTCATAGTAGTTGCATAACCAAACATTTCCGATAAAGGCACCAAAGCCTTTATCACCTGTGCATCACTTCTTTGTGACATTCCTTCAATTCTTCCTCTTCGTGAACTCAGGTCTCCCATTACGTCGCCCATATACTCTTCAGGAGTTACTACTTCAACTTCCATTATCGGCTCAAGCAATACCGGGTTCGCTTTACGCGTCCCTTCTTTAAAAGCCATTGAACCGGCAATCTTAAATGCCATTTCAGAGGAATCAACATCATGAAACGATCCATCAAATAATTTAACTTTTATATCTTCAACCGGATACCCAGCCAAAACACCGTTTTTCATAGCTTCTTCAATTCCTTCCGATACAGGATTTATATATTCCCTCGGAATTACTCCTCCGACTATTCCATTTTCAAAAATGTATCCTTTACCTTTTTCATTCGGCTCAATTTCAATCCAGACATGACCGAATTGTCCTCTTCCTCCGGATTGTCTTATAAATCTGCCTTCCTGGATCACCTTCTTCTTTATAGTTTCTTTGTAAGCTACCTGCGGGTTACCTACATTAGCATCAACTTTAAATTCTCTTTTTAACCTGTCAACGATAATATCAAGATGAAGCTCTCCCATTCCTGAAATTAACGTCTGGCCTGTTTCTTCGTCAGTCTTTACCCTGAAAGTCGGATCTTCATCTGAAAGCTTTGCCAATGATTCACCAAGTTTATCCTGGTCTGCCTTTGTTTTAGGCTCAATCGCAATTGAGATAACCGGTTCCGGAAAAATAATTTTTTCCAATACTATCGGATCGCTTTCATCACACAGCGTATCGCCGGTCCTGGTATATTTTAATCCTACAGCAGCGGCTATATCTCCGCAATAAACTTCTTTAATATCTTCCCTGCTATTTGCATGCATTTGCAGGAGCCTGCTGAATCTTTCCTTTTTACCTGAAATTGAATTATAAACATAACTGCCTGCTATGGCTTTACCGGAATAAACTCTGAAAAAGGTGAGCTTTCCAACGAAAGGATCTGTCATGATCTTAAATGCAAGCGCAGTAAATTTCTCTTCATCATTAACTTTTCTCGATATATGATCATCCGTATGTAAGTGGTGTCCTTCAACATCTCCCACATCTAAAGGGGAAGGAAGAAGGTCAACTACCCTGTCCAGTAAATTCTGAACGCCTTTATTTTTAAAGGAAGAACCGCACAATACCGGAATTATTTTTACTTCAATAGTTGCTTTTCTTAAAACTGTTAAAATTTCCTTCTCGCTAATTTCTTTGCCTTCCAAAAATTTTTCCAGTAAAGTGTCATTAACATCAGCAACAGCTTCAAGTAATTTTTGTCTGTATTCGATAGCCTGTTCCTTTAAGGAAACAGGAATTTCTATATCTTCAAAAGTCGCACCCAGGGTTTCTTCATTGAACATCCTTGCCTTCATAGTTATAAGATCAATAATTCCGTTAAACATGACACCCTGTCCGATTGGAAGATGGATGGGAACGGCATTAGCCTTTAATCTATCCTTCATCATGTCAATGGCATGAAAAAAATCTGCGCCGACTCTGTCCATTTTATTTACAAATGCCATTCTTGGAACCTTATATTTATCAGCCTGTCTCCACACGGTTTCCGACTGCGGCTCTACTCCTCCAACTGAACAAAATAATGCCACTGCTCCGTCCAAAACCCGCAAGGACCTTTCAACTTCGGCAGTAAAATCTACGTGTCCCGGAGTATCAATTATATTTATTCTGTGATTATTCCAGGAACATGTTGTTGCTGCGGAAGTGATGGTAATACCTCTTTCTTTTTCCTGCTCCATCCAGTCCATTGTAGCAGCGCCCTCATGCACTTCTCCGAGTCTGTGAAGCTTTCCGGTATAATATAAAATTCTTTCAGTTGTAGTGGTCTTTCCGGCATCAATATGAGCCATTATACCTATATTTCTCGTTTTATCTAATGATACTTGTCTTGGCATATAATATTTATCTCGTCTCTGATTTTGATTTTAAAATTTTGAATCTACCATTTAAAATGTGCAAAAGCCTTATTAGCTTCAGCCATTTTATGTATATCTTCTTTTTTCTTTACAGAGCTTCCTTCGCCAACGGATGCAGCCATTAATTCATTTGCCAGCTTTAAAGACATGGACTTTTCATTTCTTGCTCTTGAATATGTCAGTATCCACTTTATTGCCAAAGCTACCCTTCTGTCGGGACGAACTTCTGTAGGAACCTGGTAGTTGGATCCTCCAACTCTTCTTGACCTGACTTCAATCGCAGGCTGAACATTATTAATTGCTTTCCTGAAAACATCTATAGGTTCGCCTTTTGTTTTTTCACCGATAATCTTAAGCGCCTCATACATTATTCCCTGGGCTACTTGTTTCTGGCCATCCAGCATTACACAATTTATAAATCTTCCTATGAGGATGTCATTATATTTAGGATCCGGTCTTCTTATTCTTTTCTCTGCTCGTTTTCTTCTCATTAAATATAAATATAAAATTTTTTATTTTATCTAAGTAGCAACAGTCTTTGCTTTCTTAGCTCCGTATTTTGAGCGGCCTTTCTTTCGGTTGGTAACACCTGCAGTATCCAGTGCGCCTCTGATGATGTGATATCTGACTCCAGGCAGGTCTTTTACTCTTCCACCTCTGATTAAGACAATTGAATGCTCCTGCAAATTGTGACCTTCTCCGGGAATATATGCTGTAACTTCAATTCCGTTAGTCAGTCGAACCCGTGCTACTTTTCTTAATGCTGAATTGGGCTTTTTCGGTGTCGAAGTATACACTCTGGTACATACTCCACGCTTTTGAGGACAGGAATCCATTGCCGGAGCCTTGCTCTTGGAGACAATTTTCTTCCGGCCTTTCCGTATTAATTGATTTATAGTTGGCAAATTATATTAGCTGCTTATTATGGAAACATATAAAATACTAAAATTAATGTTTTTAGTCAATTGATTATGAGATACATTCGAAGACTACGCATTGCCTCATAATTAATCTTACCCTGAGGTTATAAGAAACAGGTCGTTGCCTCATAATTAATGTTACCGTAGTAAAAAGTATAAAACGGTAAAAAATTAT
>JBBSDT010000247.1:0-5248 GCA_038240405.1 Ignavibacteria bacterium | reverse complement strand
TGTGTCCTCCCATAATTTTATTCTGTCCTTTGGTAATTTTATTCTGTTGTCCGGTCGTTTTATTCTGTAATCAGGCTCCATTATTCTGTAATCAGGCTCCATAATTCTGTGATCCGGCTCCATAATTCTGTGATCAGGCTCCATAATTCTGTGATCCGGCTCCATAATTCTGTAAACAGGTTTCATAATTCAGTAAACAGGTTTCATAATTCTGTGATTCGGTTTCTTACTTCCGTGATCACTTTCCATAATTCCGTGATCATGTTCCTTAATTCTGTGATCCGGTTTCTTAATTCTGTGATCCGGGTCCTTAATTCTGTTGTCCGGTTTCTTAAATCTGCAGTTTCGGTTCTTTTTTGATGTTTCCTATAAATATACGTCCCTGACCGGACTTAACCGCTAAGACATCTGATTTACCAATATCATATCTATAGGGGATAAAAATATATGGAAATAGACATGTTGATACTGCAAGCCGGATAGCATTTAATATTCTATGAAATGCTCTGTGAATTTAACTGTAATACCTTCTTACATAGTGGGATCACCTATATGGTCTTAATTAATTCCTAAGCACAGTATAAAATTTGATTTGAAATTAATTCATCATTTTCTCTTTAAATTTGCTTTTAAATGAAATTCAGATTAGTAATATTGAAGCCCGGCGAATAAAAAGAAAAGTATTTACCCTCATATCAATTTACAAGAAAATCGCATAATTTTGTTTAACATCAAAGACTTCTTAAAAGAATAAAGAAGTGAAAGTAATATATAATTAATTTGTATTATCAAATAAATAATTTACTATGGAACATAAAAAATTTCAAAGGTATTGTCCGAATTGCAATAACTATGGTGAACATACCGGGGTGTGCAGTTATATTCATGAAAATGTATTGCTATATCCTGAAAAGTTTATTGAACATTGCGATGGAAGATATTTTTCGTTAATTAAAGGTAAAGCAATAGAGCCAATTGATGAAAGGGATACAAAAGATACAGAATTTGATGGTGAGAAATCAATAACGGTCTCTGTGTTTTCAGATGGCTAAATCCATCCTTAAAAGCCACAGAATAAAATTCTTTTCGAACGGTGAAAATTTTGGTTCCCTGGTGATAAAAGTTTATCCAAAAGATGAGAAGGCAGCAAAAGAATTATTAAGTGGATTAGAACCAAGCGGATATGAACCGAAAACCGGATTTGAAAAATTCCTTGCTAATAACATGCTCTATTTAATTGCCGGATTTCTCATTATTGTATTTATAATTATTTTAATGGCAAAAAAATAGTTTAATATTAATCTGAGCTACCACCTTTCTTGCCAAGGATTGCCTGAAGTTGTTGTTATAATGTCCGCATAGTAATTCAGACAATATCAGAGAAAACTCTCAGGAAGCTGTACTTGCCATAATTTTTACTTTATAACCAAGCTTATTCAAATAATTTTCCCAGTCTTCCCAAAGCAATCCAAATGCTTTAACATCGGCTAATCCTAATCTGGAAACAATTTCATTTATCAGTTCAAAATCTTTATCTTCGAATTCACCATCCATCTCTGCATTTTCGGCCCAATCAACCAATTGAGCAAAAGTAATCTTATGATGAAGATAGTCGAGAATTTTGCCTGCAACAATTTTTTTTGTTATTATCATGACAATTCAAAAAATTTATAATTTATTATGTCCTTTATCTTCAGGAAACTTTTGATGAATCTCAATCAGACTATTATTCTCATCATAGATTTTTTGTGTAAACTCTAAAGTATTTTCTTGTACGTCTACTTTCTTTACGTATTCAGCATACCAGCCAAACTTACCCCTGATTTTTTTTGTATAAAGTCTTCCGCCATCTTCGTCATCAATCCAACTCTTAAATTTTCTTTCATTTTCTTTTCGCTTCGATTCTTTCATTTGTCTTAATCATATCTAACCACGCATAGTTCAAAAATAAGAACAAACATATTTGTTCTCTTACAATGCCGGGTATAAAATAATTTTTATTTCAAAGAAAATAAAGGAGTATGTTTTCACGTTCACCGTTATGTATATTTCAATTGTTTCTCACCTTTCATATTAAGATTTTTGAATAAACTTCTCCTTGGCTAAAGATTCACAAATAGTAAACCTCGGCAAAAGAAAGCTTGAGCTTTCAAATCTCAAAAAAGTTCTCTATCCGGATGATGATATTATCAAAGCTCAGGTAATAGAATACTATCTCAAAATAGCTCCGACAATTCTAAATCACATCAAAGGAAGACCACTTTCGATGGTACGTTATCCGGGCGGAATTTATGACGAGAAATTCTATCAGAAAAACCGCCCCGACTGGGCGCCCGATTGGATTGAATATGTTTCACTCGGCAGTGAAGATCAAAAAGACTACATCATTGCAACCGAAGAAGCAACTCTTGTGTGGCTTGCGAATTTAGCATGTCTCGAGCTTCATCAGATGCATTCAAAAAAGCCGGACTACGACAAACCCGATTATATGGTCTTTGACCTTGACCCGCCTGAAGGTTATAAGTTTGAAGACATCGTTGAAATTGCACTTGATCTCAAGTCCCATCTTGAAAATTTCGGCTACCATACTTTTGCAAAAACTACGGGCGGAAAAGGAATACACGTGGTAACGCCAATTGAACAGAAATGGGATTTCCATACAGTCTTTGAAACAGCACAATTAATTGCACAACCGTATGTCGAGTCACATCCAAACTTAACGCTGCATATAAAAAAAGATGCAAGAAAAGGAAGAGTCCTTGTTGATATATACAGGATAAGGCAAGGGCAATCAATAATTTCTCCTTATAGCCTAAGAGGAAATAAAGGCGCACCTGCATCAATGCCTTTATCATGGGAGAAGCTGGAGAAATTAAAAGACCCGCGTGAATATAATCTTATCAACGTTCCCGAAATTGTTAACAGCGAAGGCGATGCGTGGGAAGGAATTTCAGCTTATGCAGTTGAGCTGCACACCGAGCGAAAATCTAAGGTCTCTTCAAAGAAAGTTGTAAAGCCTTCTCCGAAATATAAAACTCCCGAACAGCTTGAAAAGTATTCTAAGAAAAGAGATTTTGAAAAGACTCCCGAACCTTCAGCCAAGGTAATAGATGGGAAAGGAAACCAATTTGTTGTACACCGGCACCATGCCTCACGAATGCATTATGATTTGCGCCTTGAAAAAGACGGGACATTAAAATCATGGGCAGTGCCTAAAGGACTTCCGCCTGCACCAGGTATTAAGCGGCTTGCGGTTCAGACTGAAGACCACCCGATGGAGTATCTCACATTCGAAGGGACAATTCCAAAAGGGCAGTACGGCGGCGGCGACATGTGGGTTTACGCTTCCGGCAGATATGAGATCACAAAAGATAAAAAAGACGGGTTCTATTTCCGTCTGCATAGTCCGGCAATCAGCGGGGAATACCGGATTCACAACATCAAAAACAGAGACTGGCTTCTGGAGCGTGTTGACAGGCCGCAGGTCGACTGGCTTCACGATAAAATTGAGCCGATGCTTGCACAATCAAGAAAAGATGTGCCAGTCTCAGACGGATTTATCTATGAAGTGAAATGGGACGGAATAAGAGTAATAGTTTCTCTTAATGAAGATAAGATCTCATTAAGGAGCAGAAATAATCTTGATCTGACAGCAAAATTCCCCGAACTTTTAACTGCGGAGAAATCATTCCGCGGAAGCTGCGGGCTCTTTGACGGAGAGATAGTATGTCTTGACGAACTGGGCAAGCCGGATTTTAAAGAAGTTATTCACCGCATGCAGCGCTCTGAAGAAGGGGACATACAAAGAGCAATGAAAAAACATGCAGCTTATTGTTACTTATTCGACGTACTTTACCTTGACGGAAGAGCTGTTGTAAATGAACCATTGTTAAGACGCAGGGAATGGCTTAATGACGCGATAAAAAAAGATTGTTCATACCGTGTGAGTGAACTTGTTGAAGACGGAAAAGCTTTGTTTGCTGCTGCGGGCGAACTGGGACTGGAAGGAATAATAGCAAAGGAAAAAAACAGTAAATACACCCCGGGAAAGCGTAGCGACAGCTGGTTCAAAATTAAAGTAAGGCAGACAGCCGAGAGCCATGTCATTGGTTACACTAAAGGCAAAGGCAATCGCGACGAATTATTCGGCGCGCTGCATCTTGCTGACTATATTGAAGGAGAATTGGAATATAGAGGGAAAGTCGGTACCGGTTTTGATACAAAGAATATGAAGGAAGTTTATGCCGAACTAAAAAAGCTCAAAGAAATCAAAAAGCAAATCAAGGAAAAAATTTTAGATGAAAAGCAGACAATTTGGGTTGAGCCGAAGTTAGTGTGCGAGATTGAGTATTCATCGATGACAAAGGACGGAGCTTATCGTGAGGCAGTGTTTGTGAGGTTGAGGCCGGATCTGGGATGAGAGTTGTGGTATTTTTAAGATGCTGCAATAAGATAAAATCCAGTTTGCCATTCTTTCAAATTGGAAAAATGATGCCTATATACTACTCAGTAGCTTCTTCAAAGGAAATGCTACAAAATGTATTTAAAATTTTTTTGATTCAGATAGATTCGTTACCAATTACTCTAAGTAATATATTATGAATTTAATGTTTTACATTATTTATATTGACATACGGAATATTTATCGATATTTTATCGTAAAACGAAAAAAAATATGAATACCGTAACAGTTTCACCTAAATTTCAGGTTGTAATTCCAAAAGAGATAAGGCGTAAGTTGAATTTAAAGCCCGGACAAAAACTTCAGATTATGGAATCAGGTGATAGGATTGAGTTTATCCCATTGAAAAGTATTAAAGAAGCGAGGGGCTTTTTAAAGGGTATTAACACAACTATAAAAAGGGAAGTTGACAGATTATGAATCTTGTAGATAGTTCCGGATGGCTGGAATATTTTAGTGACAGCAAGAACGCTAAATATTTTGCGAAACCCATTGAAGATACAGAAAACCTTCTGATATCTGTAATAAATTTATATGAAGTATATAAAAAAGTTTTAAAGGAAAAAAATGAATCTGTCGCTAAACAGGTTACTGCATTGATGATGCAGGGAAAAATAGCCAACATTGACGCTTCACTTTCATTAAAAGCCGCAGAATTAAGTTATAAGCTGAATGTACCTATGGCTGATAGTTATATATATGTTACAGCTCAGAATTATAACGCAACACTTTGGACACAGGATTATGATTTTAAGAATCTTGAGGGTGTAAAGTTTATAAAAAAAT
>JBBSDT010000246.1:0-5268 GCA_038240405.1 Ignavibacteria bacterium | reverse complement strand
TGAAAATTCCATTTTCCGCCGAACCAATACAGTTACAAGACTGATAAAAATTAATGCAGTTAAATGTAATATTTTTCCTTGAGTTTTCATAATTTCCAGCTGAAATAGGGTAATTTTATTGAATTATTTTAATCAATTTAGTGGAACTTGGAAAGCCTACTTCAACAATAACATCCTCTTCGTCCCAACAATTTTCCCATCAATTTCCAAATTATAAAAATAAACTCCGCTGGCAAACTCTGATGCGTTCCATATCATATTATAGCTACCAGCTTTTTGATTTTCATTAATCAAAACAGCTATTTCCTTTCCAAGTAGATCCCTGATTATTAATTCTACATGACTATAGACAGGTAATTGATAATTTATGCTTGTAGAAGGATTGAAAGGATTAGGGTAATTTTGAAAAAGCTTGAATTGATTTGGAATTAATCCCGAACCATTTTCAATGCCCGTCATCTGGGAATACTTGATCACTACGATATCATTAGAGCTAGATTCTTGGCTGTAGCTAGTTCCACCCACAAACACATTACTTGAAGAATCCACCAAAATCCTCTTACTATAATGGTTGAAGAAAAGTATATTTGAATAGCTAGCGCTCCATTTAAAATTACCGGATGAATCATATTTAACCGTTAGGAATCTATAATAAGGGGTATTAAAATCCGCACTTCCAGTTATATAGATATTATCCAGCCTATCAATTGTCAAATGAGTGGATTGATTATCACTATTATCAACAGGAGAATAGCCTCTTTTCCACACACTATCTCCCGAGGAATTAAATTTTAACAATAAAAAATCCCATCCATTTTGATTATTTAGGTCACTCAACCCCGTTAAATACATATTCTTTTTATTTCTATCTAAAAACATCCAACTTAAATAATCATTTCTATTAATTGTGCTATTATTGCTACCGTAAAGTCTATTCCAAATCAATATTCCGGAACTATCATATTTATTTAAAAAAATATCAGTGTTGATAGGAGATTCTCTCGAATTTCTAGAACCTCCTATATAAAAATTATTGGAATTGTCAATATCTAATCTTCTGACTTCAGCACTATCAATATTAATTACATGAATCAATTCTCCATTGGAATTATAAAGTAAAGTTGCATTATAATAAGAATTATTTATATCAGCACTAATTCCGGAAACTATAATTCGGTTTGAGTTATCTACTGCCAAAGTCCATCCAGTGTTTGTAACATCACCATCACCATGAAAGAATCTTTTCCATTTTAAATTTCCATTCCTATCGTATTTTACAGTAATATAATCAGCTGGACATAGACCACAAATTCCACCACTTCCTGTTATATAAATATTTGAAGAATCATCAAGAACCATGTCATTTGGAACTTCTGTCGTGCTATCACCGGAATTAAGTTCTTTAATCCAAACTGTATTTCCTAAAGAAGAATATTTTATTGTTAAGTAATTATTGAAGTCAATATAATTAAATGTTTCTCCAACCACATAAACAAACCCGGAATCATCAACAGCAATCTTAACAGCATGATCATCACGATTAGCAGGTCCATTATAGATTTTCACCCATTGAAGATTTCCAGCGGAACTATATTTTATCGTTACTATATCCGAAGGACTTCCAGTATTGCCTGTTACGTACACATTACCATATTTATCAAGAACCATATCAATAAGATCTTCATTATAATTTCCCGAACTGTTGTATCTTTGTATCCATTCTGTATGCGGCTGGGAAAAAGAAATATTCGTTAAAAGACTGATAAAAATTAATGCAGCTAAATGTAATATTTTTCTTTGAGCTTTCAATGATTTCCAGTTGAAAAGGTGAGATGTTTCATATTCAAAATTTCTATTTTGAAATAAGATAATCTTATTGAATTATTTAATCAATATAGGAGAACTTGGAAAGAAAATTGATAATTTGGTGCTGATTGATTTGACACTCAGGATGTTATGAAATGCCGATGGGAATATAAGGAGTTATCACTATTTGATCAATAATATTGTTTTGTTTGATGAAAAGCGGCCTTTATTTTAACACCACCATCTTTTTGGTCAGTATGCTTATAGAATTTGAAAACTGTCCGGAAGTTACAAGCTGGTAATAATAAATACCGCTTTGTAAATTTGTTGCATCAAGATTGATATGATAAGAACCGGCATTTTGTTTTTGATCAATCAGGGACATTACCATTTTTCCAAGAATATCATATAAATAAAGTTTTACTCCAATAATTTCCCCTCTATCCGGAGACAGCCGGTAATGTATTATTGTTTTAGGATTAAATGGATTGGGATAATTCTGATACAGGATTACCGATTCAGGGAGGAATTCTTTGTGCTCCGAAATTCCTATTAACTCTGAATTAAACTTTAAGATTACTCCGTTATTGCCAACTGCCCAGCCGTGTTTATCATCCACAAAAATCATTTTATAAAGTCTTGCGTTTCCCGGAGTTCCTGTGAGACGCCAGGTGATGCCGCTGTTAGTTGAAACCAGGAAACTATCTATAATGCCTAACGATACCCAGGCTTCGGAATTTGTCCGGAAGGCAATTGAATTAGCAATACCAAAGATTCCAAGTTCTGTATAGTTCCATCCCGACCCTCCATCCTGTGTCTTAACGTAACTCGAGCCAAACTCAAAATCTCCTCCTACACCGATTATGTTTAACGGATCAAATATATGTAAATCATTAACGGGTTCAGGTCCCACAATCCGGGTTCTCCAGGTAGCACCGCCATTGCTGGTTTTCCATACAACTCCCGCTATATCAAAAGCACCTCCGCTTGCATATCCATTTTGAGTGTCCGAAAAGGATATTGCCTGTACGGGAAATCCCAGTACCTGCCCTGAATCTACTACACCTTGTGTCCACTGACCACCCGCATTGGTTGTATAAAAAATTTTTCCACCCGAGCCGCCCATCCAGCCGTTAAGAGAATCAGTAAAGGTAATAGTATTCAGGAATTCATTTGTGTCGGAGAATAAATAATTGCTCCAGGAATTTCCTCCATCAATTGTGGATAAAATTCTTGTTCCATAATAATTAGGAGGTACATTATCAATTTCCCATGACAATGCATACCCTTTTCTTTGGTTTACAAAAAAAACAGAGAGAATTCCGTTGCGGACTCCGGAATTTTGAAAGTTCCAGGTTTTACCATTATTGGTTGTTTTTAATATCACACCAGAATCTCCACCAATCCATCCATGGAGACTGTCTGTAAAAAAACATGCTCTTAAATTATTGTGTGTGGGAGAAGACTGGGTCAGCCAGTACTGCTGGGCATTGATACTAGTTTGAACCCAAAGAAGAAGCAATATGTTAATAAAAATCTTTAGCATTTTTTTAGTTGATCTGAATTCCAATCTTAAGTTAAAGGAAATATTCGTTGAAAGAAATAATCAAAATTGTGTAAAATTATTTATAATTATTAATCCTGACCCTGACTGGCCTCCTCTTGAAAAAAGGGGATGTTGATTGGATGACCAGTTTATTCCCCCATTTGTAGATTTAATAATTATCACATCAAAACCCGCAGCATATCCAACTTCCGGAGTGACAAAAGAAAGAGACCGAAGGTTATTTGGAAAAGGATTTTCAATTTGTAACCGTTTGAACCGCCGTTTGTAGTTCTAAGAATTGTCCCGCTATCTCCTGAACAATATCCGGTATCTTTATTCACAAATTTAACAGAAAACAAATTGTTATATGTATGACCTATTTTGTTGATTCCAGCCTGTTTGAGAGAAACAGTTGGAAACAATAACAAAAATTAAAAAATATGAAAACAAAAAATTCATTTTTTGGTATGAGATTATCAATGTACTGATTGACTAACTAATAAATACTATCTACCTTAAAAGTATCATTCGCTTCGTGTCCAAAACATTACCATCTGCTTCCAAACTGTAAAGATATATCCCGCTCGGCAAATTACTCCCGTCAAACTCAACCTGATAGCTACCGGCATTTTGTTTTTTATTCACTAATGTTGCGACTTCATTTCCAAGAACATCATAAACTTTTAATTGCACTAAATTGGGCATTGATAACTGATAATTGATAATTGTCTTTGGATTGAATGGATTTGGATAATTCTGTTCCAATTTGAAATTATTTGGTATATCTAATGAAGTTGGGTTTATCCCTGAAATTATTTGTGAATATTTAATGGTTATTATATCTTTTCCACTGTATCCTGTTACAAAAACATTTCCTGATGAATCAACTCCAATTGCTTCTGCTACATCATCTGTGTCTCCATTCGAGGTATATCTTATTGCCCACTTCTGAATACCTGAAGAATCAAATTTGACTGTTGCATAATCAGCACCAGTACCGTTTCCATAACTCTCGCCTGTCACATAAACATTGTCTGATTTATCAATGGCCATGGCAAGTGCAATATCATTCAATCCATAATTATATCTTGAAACCCATTTTTGCTCACCATTTGTATTGTATTTGATTGTTGTATAATCATAACCTGTTCCTGTCTCGGTTGAATATCCTGTCACAAACACATTACCTGTCTTATCAACGGCCATCGCTTGTAATCGATCCTCAAAATTGGCAGAGCCTTCATATCTTTTAACCCATTGTTCTATTCCCGATGAATTATATTTTACTGTTGCGGAATCAGAATAGTGCATTGCACCTATCGAATAACCCGCTACATAAATATTACCTTCTGAATCAAGTCCGATTGAAGCTGCGCCATCATCCTCATTAGAGGGACTATTATATATTGCAACCCACTGTTGAATACCTAAGGTGTTGTATTTTATTGTTCCAAAATTTGCTGAATCTTGTCCGGTCACATAAACATTTTGGGAATCGTCAACCACTATAGAATATGCAATTCCATTAGTGTATTTGGCAACCCATTGTTCAATTCCGGAAAAATTATACTTTATTGTTGCGTAATCAACAGTAATAGCAGTTCCGCTTTCTCCGGTTACATATACATTCCCTAAGGTATCAATCGCTAAGGAATATGCTGCATCTCTATGATTCCCCTGACCAGTATAGCGCGCTACCCATTGTTCAATACCTGAAGAGTTATATTTTATAGTTGCATAGTCATTTCCGGTTTCAATACCAAGGCTGGAACCTGTAATATATACATTTCCTTCTCTGTCTACTTTGATAGCTTCGGCATAGTCAGATCCATTACCAGGTCCATTATATATCGCTATCCTCTGTACACGACAAAATTTTTATAACGTTATTAAATTCAAAGTTGTTATAAATTTTC
>JBBSDT010000245.1:0-5309 GCA_038240405.1 Ignavibacteria bacterium | reverse complement strand
AGGGCGGGGAAAAACTTGCTGAGTTTACTGCGCATGAAGCGGAAAACTCTCTGAAAAATCTTACCGAAAATATTGATTACAATATTAGTAACCGGATACCGATAATAGTTTACAATTCTCATAATGATTTTCAACAAAACAATGTAGTCGATGAATATCTGCCGGAAGGTGTTGGAGGTGTAACTGAATTATTCAAAAATCGAGTAAATGTCCCTTTTGAAGGGAATTATGAAAAGTTCAGGCACGTCATCCATCATGAACTGTTGCATGCTTTTATGAATGACATGTTTTACGGAGGGTCAATACAGAATATTATTTCAAAAAATATAACTCTTAATTTTCCCATCTGGTTTAATGAAGGTATGGCTGAAGTTCAGAGCCTGTACGGTCTTGATAAGGCCACAGATATGTTTATGAGAGACGCCACTATTAATAATTATGTACCGCCTCTCGAATATATTAACGGTTATTTTGCTTACAGAGGAGGACAGAGCTTTTTTGCTTTTCTAGCCGATACCTACGGTGAAGATAAACTGGGAATTCTGATGAATAATATTAAAACCTTCGGAGATGTGGAACAGGGATTCAAGGAGACTTTTAAGATTAATATGGAACAGCTCAATGAAAAATGGCAGACCTATCTTAAAAAAACTTATTGGCCGGATATAAAAATCAGGGAAGATGTAAAAGATTTTTCTAAGCAATTGACTAATCATGAAAAAGAGGGTGGATATTATAATATATCACCCGTGATTTCTCCTGACGGTGAAAAATTTGCTTTTATTTCAAATAAAGATGACCTTTTCAATGTATATATTGCAAACACTAAAAACGGACAAGTTATTAAGGAAGTGATTGCAGGAAATAATTCTACGGATTTTGAAGAATTGCATATCTTATCTCCGGGTCTGTCCTGGTCGCCAAATGGCAAGAAACTGGCAATCAGCGTGAAATCAGGTGCTCATGATGCAATTTATATTGTAGATGTTAATTCAGAAGATAAAACCGAACTGCCATTAAAATTCGATGGAATTTTTTATGTTAGCTGGTCGCCTGTCGGTAATAAGCTGGCTTTTATAGGTAATAAAGAGGAACAGTCAAATTTATATTTGTATGACATCGATACCAAAAAGCTGGAGACAATGACTCAAGATGAATTTTCAGATGAAAATCCCACATGGTCCCCTGACGGGAAGTCCATATTTTTTACTTCTGACCGGGGTACTTATACTGACCCTGCTGATGTTCCCGTTAATTTTAAAATGTGGAATTATGATTATTCAAAAAGTGATGCATATAAGATGGATGTTGCAACTAAAAAAATTATACGTTTAACCGATACAAAAGATAGTAAAGAAAGTTATTTGCAGATGAGTTCTGACGGTAAAAAAACTTTGTTCATTTCTGATAAAAACGGCATAAGCAATATTTATCTCAGAGAACAAGATTCATCCGGCAAGAGTATCGAAAGGCCGATTACAAATGCTTTGAACCCGATTGATCAGATATCCTTATCAAAAGATGGAAAGAAATTATTATTCGTATCTCTGAATAAAGGAGGATATGATATCTATTCACTGGATAATCCTTTTGACAGAAATTTGGGAATAGCTGAATTAGAGCTTACTGAATATGCGAAAAAAATAAAAGAATATGCAAATAAGTTTGGCAGAAATGACGTCAATACTCCCGATACGCTTAGCTTTGTCAGCGGAGATACTTTAATAAGATTGGATTCTTTAACCCGGGCTAAATTAGATTCAAGTGTTTCAAAGTCTTTAGGACCCACATTTACAGGAGCTTCGGATTCTATAAAGGAAAAAACAAAGAATCTTACTTCTTCTGAAACGAAAGATACTTTAAAGCTATACGGTGATGATGTAAAGATCAGTTTTGATGAAACCTCAAAAAACAATTCTGCAAAGAATAAAGACAGCGTTGACAACCAGAATATTAATTTTAAGGTAGCAGATAATATCAATTCTGATGGTACCTTTAAGGTCAAAGATTATAAAATCAAGTTTACTCCTGACCTTGTTTACGGAAATGCAAGCTATACCTCTTTTTACGGAGTGCAGGGAGTTGCACAGATTGCATTAAGCGATATGCTTGGCAATCACAGGATTTATATTCAGACATCAATGGTAATTGACTTAAAGAACAGTGATTACGCGGTTGCTTATTATTATCTTCCAAAGAGAATTGATTATGGCGTAGACTTATATCACACTGCAAGATTTGTGACGTATGGAAACGGTTACAATGATTTTCTTTACAGGTACAGAACGTTCGGAGGAGATGTTTCGGCTTCGTATCCAATATCACGGTTTAAGAGGTTTGATGCCAGCCTGGGGTTACAGCATATAACAAGAGAAAATCTGGATGTGTCCACTGACCCTGTAAAAACCAAGACGCTTGTCATACCATCTTTTAGCTTTATTCATGATAATACCGTCTATGGCAATACTTCTCCAATATCAGGATCGAGATATAATTTTACTGCCTTTGGATCTCCGAAGCTCGGACCGGATGGAATTGGATTCGCTTCTCTGGTAGGCGATGTTCGAAATTACCTCAAGCTGGGTGAAGATTATTCATTTGTTACACGCCTTTCGGGAGGAGCAAGCTTTGGACCAAACCCTCAAAGATTTTTTATCGGGGGAACAGAGAACTGGATTAACAGGACCTATGAAAATAGCACGCTGCCAATATCTAACATAGAGGAATTTGCTTTCTTATCTCCCGGTCTTCCCTTGAGAGGATTTAACTATGACAGATTGTCCGGATCCAAGTATTCGATATTAAATTTAGAATTAAGGTTTCCTTTATTGAAATATTTAATTTTCGGTGCGTTGCCTTTGGGATTCGCCAATATAGAAGGAGTTACTTTTCTTGATGCAGGTACTGCCTGGTCGGATAATAAAGCATTAAAGTTATTCAAAAAGGTGGACGGCTCTATTCAAACAAATGATTTATTGATAGGAACCGGTTTTGGTGCGAGAGTAAATCTTCTCGGTTTTCCTATAATGTTTGACGTTGCATGGAATTATAACCTTAATAAATTCTCGGCTCCTAAATATTATTTTTCATTTGGATATGATTTCTAATAAGCTTTAAAAATTAAAATTGTACAAAAAAAAACCCGGTGAGATTCCGGGTTTTTTTTATACTAATTAACTTATTTAATTTATTCAGGATGCCTGAGGTTCTTCAGTCTTTTCCGGAGCAGCAATATTCTCAGCGGGTTTCTCTGAAGGTTCAGCGTCCGGCACTTTATCAGATTCTGATTCTTCCTTTACAACATTTACCTTAAGAGTTGCAGTGATGGCATTCTGCAATTTTATTTCCAGTTCATGAACACCAAGAGTTTTTATAGGTTCTTTTAAAATTATCTTCTTCCTGTCAATATCTTCAAATCCTTTCGATTTCAGATTGTCATAAATCATTTGAGAGGTAACTGAGCCGAAAATTTTATTATCTTCACCTGCTTTTACTGTTATTGTAATCGTTTGATTCGATAATTCAGAAGCGGTCTTCTTAGCTTCATCTGTTTGCTTCTGAACTTTCCTAGCTCGCTGTTTTTTAACTTCATCAAATGTTTTCAGATTTGATTGATTGGCAAGTGCGCCTATGCCATTTGGTATCAGGTAATTTCTGGCATAGCCATTCTTAACTTCAACTACCTTTCCCTGTTCACCAAGGAGCTCGAAATCCTTTTTTAATATAATTTTCATCGATAAATATTTTTATTAATACCTTTTGTAAAATAAATAAGGTTATATGAGTTTGTTTCTCCTCACTTATTTTTGTTTACTGTTGTAAAAATTTACTTAGAGTTATTACCCTTTATAAGATCGGAATCTTCGGGGGACAATAAAGCATCAAAAGAATCATCGGTAAATGTAGTAATTTCTTCTTCTTTCTCAGCCACTACTCCGGTTCCTCTCTTGTTTAAAAACTGTATTCGTCTTGCTTTAATTTCGACGATAGTCCTGTTTGTTCCGTCTTCGGTTTTAAATGTACGGCTTTGTAATTCCCCGTCCACTAAAACAGCATTGCCCTTTTTTAACCTGTCCTTGCAGCTGTCTGCCAGCCTGTTCCAGGCAACGATACCTACATAGCAAACATCTTCTTTCCACTCTTCATTCTTATCTTTAAATCTTCTATTACTTGCAATCGAAAAGTTTACAACGGGGGTTCCAGAAGTAGTTTGTCTAAAAATGGGATCCTTTGTTAAATTTCCTGCAATAACGACAGAATTTAGTTCCGGCATCTTATAATCAGCCATGTTTTTCCTCCAAAGTAATAATTGGTTTATTAATTTTTAATAGGTTATGTTTGTTTTATAAATAATATTTCGTTAATTAATATTTTAAACCGTCTGCTTTGCAGGCTGGGCGGCAGCTTCTTTTTCCTGCTTCTCTTTTGCTTCTTCATATTTAGACTGCATGATAGCCTTGTTTTTAAAATGCTCGGTCTTCTCATTTTTAGTTCGAGGGGAAACAAAAATGGTTAAATACCTGAGGATATTGTCATCAAGTTTATAAGAGCGCTCAATTTTCGGAATGATTCCGGCAGGAGCGAGGATTTCAAAACAAACATAAAAACCGTTTGATTTTTTTTTGATTGGATAGGCGAGTCTTTTTCTTCCGATGCTTTGTATATTTACAATTTCTATTTCATTCTTAGTTAGAAAAGATTCATATTTTTTAACCTCTTCATCAACTGCTGCATCTTCTAAAGTACCGTCAATTATAATGTAAGATTCGTAAAGCTTTTTTGTCAAAGTGTAAATTGGTTTAAATTATACAAGTAAAATGCAAATATATCAGGTTTATAGCTAATAATCAATATAAATGCATATAAAAATGCATTGGAAAAAATCCGGAAGCTCGTCCGTTCTCACAAAAAGCTTTAATTTAGTGCGGGAGGCGGGACTTGAACCCGCATGCCTTGTGAGCGCCACCCCCTCAAGATGGTGTGTCTGCCAGTTCCACCACTCCCGCAAATTTTAGTAAATATAAATTTATTTTGTAAAATATTGAATGTAGTTATTTTAGTAAGGAGTTTTACTGAATATTGAAATTAATTTAAAATCATTTTATGAATAAAACATTAATTTTTTTATAATAATCTAATATCACAATAACGTTAGATGTAGAGCTGCATTGCGATTCAAAATAATTTTTATGCAAAATCTGGAAAATACTATTTATGATTTATGTTATGTAATATAAAAGAAATTCTAAGAGTAACATTTTGGACTGATGTGCTGAAACTCCAATAAGCTAAAAGCGATCGAAATCTCT